>NZ_RZTB01000117.1:0-18348 GCF_003997735.1 Mesorhizobium sp. M7A.F.Ca.MR.148.00.0.0
GAGCTGACGCCGGATGTCTATCCGCTGACGCTCAACGCAGCACTGGCCGCCGCCAACCAGAAGACGGCGCGCGAGCCGGTGATGGCACTGGAGCAGACCGAGGTGCACCGGGGGCTGAAGCTGCTTGAACAAAAGGGGCTGGTGCGGCAGATGTTCGGCTCGCGCGTCGAGCGCTACGAGCACCAGATGGCGCAGCGCTTCTCGCTGACCACGCCGCAGACTGCTTTGATCGGCCTGCTGTTGCTGCGCGGGCCGCAGACGGCCCATGAACTGCTGGCGCGCGGCGAGCGCATGGCGCGGTTCCCGTCGATCGAAGATCTGCGCGCCGAACTCGACATGCTGATCGGACGTCGGCCGCCACTCATCCAGGAAATCCCGCGCGGACCAGGCCAGCGCGAGGACCGCTACGTTCATCTCCTCAGCGGCCCGGTGGACGTTGCCGCCCTTTCGGTGCAGCGAAGTGCATCGGCCTTGCCTGCTTCCGACCTGGAGGCGCGGTTGGAGGCATTGGAGCAGGAAGTCGCCGCACTGCGCGCTCGCCTGGACGCGCTGGGAGCATAGGCCGGCGCGCGCCCGGGCGTTCGCGCCGGGTCTTACACGGATGCAGCGCTTTCAGCCGAGCCGGGCATCAAGCGATACGTTTATGGCGCCGAGCGCCTTCGAGACCGGGCATCCGGCCTTGGCCTTCTCGGCCAGCTCGGTGAATTTCGCCGCATCGATGCCGGGCACCTTGCCGACCACGGTGAGGGCGCTGCCGGTGATCCCGGTGCCTGGAACCAGCGTCACCACGGCCTTGGCGCCGAGTTCGGTGGCAGGCGTGCCGTTCTCGGCCAGGAAATGCGAGAACTGCATGGCAAAGCAGCCTGCGTGCGCCGCGGCGATCAATTCTTCCGGATTGGTGCCGGATTTGCCGCTCTCGTCCTCGAAGCGCGCCTTGAACGAATAGGGCGTGCCCTTCAAGGTTCCGCTCTGGGTGTCGAGCGTGCCCGTGCCCTCTTTCAGATTGCCTTTCCAGACGGCGTTTGCGGTGCGGTCCATGAATTCCTCCTTGGTTGTCGTGGTTGGGGTTCGTTGTCGAGGCCGAGCCGGCGTCCGGTCAACTATAGCGCGCGCGGACGCGAAGGCCACTGCGCTCTTTGAACCACCGCACGGTGCCGGCACCGGTGGCCAGATTTTTCCGAAAAATGCCGGTGCAGAAATGTCGACTTTGATCTGCTTCGCCCGTCCTGCGGATGGCCACGGATTTGTGGCCGGATGGAGGTTCACATGGACAATATGTTTTTGGCATCGTGGAAAGGTGCAGGCTGCGGAGCCGGGCGACGAGAAGAAGACTTCTGGCTGCGTCCGCCGGCGTCCGGCTTTGGCCGGCTTCTGGCGGCGGTTGCCATCATCGGCATCGCGGCATGCCTTCTCGATCATGCGGCGGCGGTCAGTGGCAACACCGATGCCCTCGTCGGCGCATCCTATGGTTCACAGCGGCAAGGGGGCTGGAAATGAAATATGTCTGCCTGGTTTATGGTGAGGAAAAGGATATTCACGCGCTGACCCCGGCAAGGTCGGCCAAGCTCGACGCCGATTCGCTGGCCTACGACCGGGCGCTGGAGGAGAGCGGCCTGCTGATCGTCGCGCAGGCGCTGCAATTGTGAAAACGGCCAAAACCGTGCGGCGGCGTCAGGGCAAGCGGCTTGTTATCGACGGGCCGTTCGCCGAGACCAAGGAGCAATTGCTTGGTTTCGTCATGATCGAGGCCGGAGATCTCGAAGCGGCGCTGGACATTGCCGCTGGTATTCCACTGGCCGAACTCGGCACGATCGAGGTCAGGGCCATCTACGACATACCGGGATCATAGAGCCCCGCCAGCGTTGTGGCTGCTTCGAAAACCAGAGCGTCGGGCTGAGCGTTCGGGCTTCGGTTCCGGTGCGCAACTTTTGCGTGTTGAAGCAAGGCGAGAGTTCTCCTATCGTCGCCGGGGTTCTTGGGGATTTCGACATGCCTTTCCTGATTGCTATCCTTGGCGTGATGGGCGCGGCGGCGTTCTGGTGGTACCGGATGAAGGCCATGAACGAGGCCGCGCGTGACGTTGCCGATGTCATTGGCCGGGTTCAGGGCTCGGTACGCCGCAAGAAGCTGCGCAAGCAGGCGGCGCTGTCGCCGCTGACGGCGATCGATGATCCAGTCGTAGCGGCGGCTACGCTGATCACATCAATCGTCTCCGAGGATGGGCCCATCCTGCCGCAGCGCGAGGCCGTCATCCGCGCGGTGATTTCAGAGATCGCCGACAAGAAGAAGACCGACGAGGCGGTGATCTATGCCAAATGGGCGGCGGCGCAGGTCGACGACGCCACCGTTGTCATCGACAAGCTGGCGCCGTTCCTACGCGAACGTCTCGATGTCGCCGAGCGAAACGATCTGCTGCAGATGGTCAACCGCGCCGCCCAGGGCGGCGAGAAACGCCTGGAGATATCCGACCAGAGGATATTGCGGCTGCGGCAAAAGCTGGGTTTTGAGGTCAACTAGGGTGTGCTGATATTCAGGTGAGCCCGGCCTGCAAATGGCAGCTTCCTGCGCTTCCGGTGCTCACGTACCCAAATGTACGCTCCGCTCCGGTTCTCGGAATCCGCCATTTTCGGTTCGGCCTGACCTGAATCTCAACACACCCCTGCCATGGCGGCGGGTCAGATCGCCTCGCCCTTCAATAGTCGCGGCGTGCTGGCGGACAGTCCCGACGCCTGCCGGATAAAAAAATCCTTCAGGCGCGGCATGCGTTCGACGAGACCGAGGCCGATGTCGCGGACGGTGCGCAGCGGGCCGATATCGTTGGAAAACAGCCGGTTCAGCGCGTCCGTGGTGACACCCATCTGCACCGTGTCGAAGCGGCGCCACTGCTGGTAGCGCTCGAGCACGTCGAGCGCGCCGATGTCCCGGCCGAGCCGGTCGGCCTCGACGATCACCTCGGCAAGGGCCGCGACATCCTTGAAGCCGAGATTGAGGCCCTGGCCGGCGATCGGGTGGATGCCGTGGGCGGCATCGCCGGCGAGCGCGATGCGGGGTGCGACGAAGGCGCGCGCAATGGTCAGGCCGAGCGGCCAGGCGCGCGGCTTGTCGGCAACGCGGATCTCGCCAAGCTTCAGGCCAAAACGCTGCTCGAGTTCGTGTTCGAAGAGGAGATCGTCACCGGCCACCAGCTTCTCGGCATCGTGCGTACGCTCGACCCAGACGATCGACGAGCGGTTGGTGCCGTCCTCGCCGGGCTTGAGCGGCAATGTGGCGAAGGGGCCGGCCGGCAGGAAATGCTCTTCGGCACGGCCATTGTGCGGGCGTTCATGGGCCACGGTGCAGACGATGCCGGACTGGCCATATTCCCACTTCACCGTCTTGATGCCGGCCATGTCGCGCAGCTTCGAGTTGACGCCGTCGGCGGCGACCAGCAGGCGGGCCTTCAGGGTCGCGCCGTCGGCGAGATGCACTGTGATGCCAGCGCCGTTGGTCTCGAACCCCTGCACGGCGACGCCTTCGATGATGTCGATGCCGAGCTTTTCGGCGCTGGCCCGCAAGGCGCCGTTCAGCACCCTGTTGGCGACCATATGCGCAAAGGGCTCGCCCGGCGCCACTTCGCCGTCGAAGGTCAGGAAGACCGGACGCACCGGATCGGCGGTGCGCGAATCGGTGATGGTCATCTCGGTGATCGCCTGCGCCTGGGGCACGATCTCGGCCCACACGCCGAGCTGGTCGAGCATGCGGCAGGCGGCGGCGGCAATGGCCGAGGCGCGGCCATCCCTTTGCCAGGCGCCAGCAGGTGCGGCATCGACGAGAGCGATGGCGAGACCCGGTCGCGCCTGCTTCAGCGACACGGCGGCGGCCAGGCCGACATAGCCGGCGCCGGCGACCAGGACATCGAGCCCAGATCTTGTTTTCGCGTTTGGCCCGGTTTTCGTGTCCGCCTTGCGTTCCATCATCTTCGCTCCTGCGCGCCGGCCGGGTCCTGCACCCTTGACTGCCTGTCCGTCCTGTCGGAAACCGCCATAACACTTCTGCGGCGAGGGCGCGAAATATGACGGCAGCCATGGACGAGCTTCTCGGCATTCTCGACCTCGAGAAGCTGGAACACAATCTGTATCGTGGTCGCAGCCCCTTGCTCGACTGGCAGCGCGTGTTCGGCGGCCAGACCATCGCCCAGGCGCTGGTGGCGGCGCAGCGGACAGTGGATCCCGATCGGCACGTGCATTCGCTGCACGGCTATTTCATGCGGCCCGGCGACACCAAGGTGCCGATCGTCTACGAGGTCGACCGTATTCGCGACGGCGGCTCCTTCACCACGCGGCGCGTGGTGGCAGTCCAGCACGGCCAGGCGATCTTTTCGCTCGAAGCCTCGTTCCAGCAGGACGAGGTCGGTCTCGAGCACCAGGTGCCGATGCCGCAGGACGTTCCGGGGCCGGACACATTGCTGTCGCAACGCGAATTGCTGGGCAAATTCGCCGACGCGGTGCCCGATGGCATCAAACGCTACTGGGAGCGCGACCGGCCGATCGAGATGAAGCCGGTGATGCTGAAGCATTACACCAGCCGCGAAAAGCTGGAGCCGAAGCAGAATATCTGGATCCGCACCACAGGTCCGGTGCCGGCGGACCGCGCCATCCAGGCGGCGGTGCTCGCCTATCTTTCCGACATGACGCTGCTCGACACATCGACCTTCGCGCATGGCCGCGCCATTTTCGACCGCGATATCCAGGCGGCGAGCCTCGACCACGCCATGTGGTTCCATCGCAGTCATGCGCTCGACGACTGGATGCTCTACACGCAGGACAGCCCGTCGACACAGGGGTCACGCGGCTTTACACGCGGGTCGCTGTTTGCCCGCGACGGCACGCTGATCGCCTCGGTCGCGCAGGAAGGGCTGATCCGGCTGAAGCGATCGCCTGCAGAGTAGGCGTTTTTCAAAAATTGCCCAATTTTTAAGCAGATGCATCGCCGCAGCTATCAACAGGTTGCGTCGGAACGCTCCTCAATCTCTTTGTTTACAATGGGTTAACACACTGCTTCGGCACTTGGCACGGAGCTTGAATCCTCGTGGGCACTCTCCGGCTTTTTAGGATCGGTGAAGGTGTGCAAACGCGGGGGACCGCAACAGCGAAGGGTGAAACCTTATGAAAATCGTGATGGCAATCATCAAGCCGTTCAAGCTCGACGAGGTACGCGAAGCCCTTACCGCCGTCGGCATCCAGGGCCTGACCGTCACCGAAGTCAAAGGCTACGGGCGTCAGAAAGGGCATACGGAGATCTATCGCGGGGCGGAATACGCGGTCAGCTTCCTGCCGAAGATCAAGATCGAAGTCGCCGTCAGTTCCGACATGGTGGACAAGGCTGTCGAAGCCATCACCGCCGCCGCCAAGACCGGGCAGATCGGCGACGGCAAGATCTTCGTTTTCGGCATCGATCAGGCGGTGCGCATCCGCACCGGCGAAACAGACACCGACGCGCTCTGAGCGGCGATCACGTATTCCAATGGAGAGTTCAATGAATATTCCTTCCACCTTGAAGTCAGCGGCGCGCTCCGCGCTGCTCGGCTCGTTCGCGCTCGGAGCATTGGGCACGGTCGCCGCATTCGCGCAGGAAGCGGCTCCCGCCGCGGCCGCAGCAGCGCCAGCTTTCACCGTCGACAAGGGCGACACCACGTGGATGATGGTTTCCACCGTTCTGGTGCTGTTGATGACGGTTCCCGGTCTTGCGCTTTTCTACGGCGGCCTGGTTCGCAGCAAGAACATGCTGTCAGTGCTGATGCAGGTCTTCACCATCACCAGCGTGGTCATGATCATCTGGGTTTTCTACGGCTACAGCCTCGCCTTCACCCCGGGCAACGCCTTCGTCGGCGGCCTTTCCAAGATGTTTCTCTCCGGCGTCGATGTGACGACCCTGTCGGAAACCTTTACCAAGGGTGTCGCCATTCCTGAACTGGTGTTCGTCGTCTTCCAGATGACCTTCGCCTGCATCACGCCGGCTCTGATCGTCGGCGCCTTCGCCGAACGCGTCAAATTCTCCGCTTTGATCCTTTTCGTCATCCTGTGGGTCACTTTCATCTACTTCCCGATCGCTCATATGGTCTGGTTCTGGGGCGGCCCGAGCGCTTATAGCGATCCGACGGGCCTCATCTTCAGCTTCGGCGCCATCGACTTCGCCGGCGGCACGGTCGTTCACATCAATGCGGGCATTGCCGGCCTCGTCGGCGCGCTCATGATCGGCAAGCGCAGCGGCTACAAGAAGGATCTCATGGCGCCGCACTCGATGACGCTGACCATGGTCGGTGCTTCGCTGCTGTGGGTCGGCTGGTTTGGCTTCAACGCCGGTTCGAATCTTGAAGCGAACGCCTATGCGGTGCTGGCCATGATCAATACCTTCGTCGCCACGGCGGCGGCGGCGGTCACCTGGATCGTGCTTGAATCGCTGCTGCGCGGCAAAGCCTCCATGCTTGGTGCCGTTTCGGGTGCGGTGACCGGCCTCGTCGCCGTCACGCCCGCTGCCGGCTTTGCCGGCCCGATGGGCGCCATCGTGCTCGGCATCGTCGCCACCTTCGTCTGCTACTTCTTCGTCTCGGTGGTGAAGAACACGTTCGACTACGACGACAGCCTTGATGTCTTCGGCGTCCACTGCATCGGCGGCATCATCGGCGCGCTCGGCACAGGCATCCTGGTCAATCCTGCCCTCGGTGGCGCCGGCATTGTCGACTATTCGACGGCCGACTTTGCTGCCGGCTATGCCGGCACGGCCACCCAGCTCCTGGCGCAAGCCAAGGGTGTCCTGGTGACCCTGCTGTGGTCGGGTATCGGCAGCGCCATCCTCTACAAGATCGTCGACCTGATCATCGGCCTGCGTCCGACAGCCGACGCAGAGCGCGAAGGCCTCGACCTCACCTCGCATGGCGAAGCGGCCTACCACTCGTAAGCCCGTGCGGGACGGCATTGGCCGCCCCGCAATTCCTATCCCGTCGTGATGCTCCCGAAAGGAGTTCACGCATTGAGGCCCGGATCGCATCCGGGCCTCTTTTTTGGCAAGTCATTCCGGCAATGCCCGTCTTGGCGCAATCACGTTCGTGTGATCAGGTTTTTTGAGGAAACAACGACCGCTCTGGTTTCGAACTGGGGGGACGATCGTCGTTCTGACGCTCGTGCCAAACAACAGGGAAGGAAACCATTTCATGAACCTCAAGAATATCTGCCTTGGAGCGCTCGCTCTTTCCATGGTCAGCGGCTTTGCATTTGCCGGCGCTCTGGATGAGCCCGACAACATGGCGCCGTTCTTCACGGATTCCGGCATGAAGACCATGAAGCCGATGGCGGATTTCAAGACCGCTTTCATGGCCATGCCGATGGAAAAGCAGGAAGCGATGAAGAAGGAATGCCAGGATGCGGCGATGAGCAAGCCGTATGCGGAATTCTGCGCCAATGTGCAGGCGCTCGGCGGCGCCAACTGATTTGTCCGGTCAGGCCGAGGCCCGATCTTTGTTCCAAACGACCAATGGCGGGCCCGGCAGTCCGCCATTGTTTCGGCAGGCGGCAGCTCTATCCGCCGGCGCCGTCGTCCATCATGGTGTTCGTCAGCGCTTCATACGCGCTGCTGCATGTCCGGGAATGCGGGCAATTCCTGACGATCAGCACAGGCGCCACTGTCAGGACCGCGGAGACCTTGTCCGAGGCAGGCTGTGGCGAGGATGTGCAGCAGCGGACCGGTCGCTCTGGCGAAGGGCGTCACATAGCCGTCCGGGAAGCCCACCATGCCGAGTTCGACGAACCAGTGCAAAGCGAGCAGCAAACTGAGCCCTGCCCAGGCCAGTGCCGCCACGCGAAGGAAGACGGGTTGCATGCCTTTACCCAAATTGGCGACCCCCCTTCGCCCACACTCGGCGCCATTCTTCGAGCAGCAAGCGTCTCAACCAGTGGTAACGAGGTTTGATCATCTCAACCTCTTATAGTTAATGCGCCCTTAACCTTCCCACCGATAGTCTGAGACCCGAATCTGCCGGAATGCGCCACGCACCCGGCGAGACCATGACAGACGGGGAAGAGCATGCGTTCAGGGGCTTCAGCACCGCTTGCGCTGGCCGATACGGGGCACGGCATCCAGGCGTTCGCGCGGCGTCAGGTCGGGCGGCTGGTCGGCGTCGGCCTGTTCGCGCTGGCCGCCTTTGGCGTTGCCAGCCTTGCCACCTGGAATGTCGCCGATCCGAGTTTTTCCCACGCGACGAACAACACCGTCACCAATGCCATGGGCTATGCGGGTGCCGTGTTCTCCGACCTGGCCATGCAGTTCTTCGGCCTCGCCGCCGTCGCGGCCCTGGTTCCGACGGTCATCTGGGGATTCCTGCTGTTTTCCGCTCGCGGTGTCGACAGGCTGCCCAAGCGCGGGCTGTCCTGGTTCGGCTTCGCGCTGCTGGCCGCGGCCATGGTCGGCTGCGTTGTGCCGCCCAAGACCTGGCCGCTGCCCACCGGCCTCGGCGGTGTGTTTGGCGACATGGTGCTGAAGATCCCCGGCGTCGTCATCGGCGGCTATCCGACCGGGCTGATCGCCAGCATCATCGCCATCCTGCTGGCCGCACCCGCGCTGTGGCTCTTTGCCCATGGTTCGGCGCTGATCGGTCGCAAGAACGGCTTCGCCGTGATGGAGGACGAGCCCGCCGCCGATCCGCGCGAGGACGACCTGTTGTTCGACAATGACGAGGACGAAGGCGACGAGGGTATCCTGGCGCTCGGCGCCATCACCCATTGGTGGCTGTCGCTGCGCGCGTGGATGCACCGCCGTGCCTTGCGCCGCAGGCAGGAGCGGGACGAGTACGAGCCGGAGATGGAGCAACGCTCCACCGCCTGGCGCCGCGCCGCCGAACGGGTCGAATCGGCGGAGTTTGCCGAGCAGCGGATGAGCCAGGATGGCCGCGCCCGCGTCGAGCCCGAATTCTTCGCCGCCATGGTCAATGACCGCAGCGCCTCGCTCGACCCCGACGATGCCGACATCTTCGACGACCGCTTCGACAATGCAGGCGAGGATGCCGATTTCGACGATGAGCCTGTCGTGCAACGCCGCGGCGCGCCGACCGCCAGGGTGCAGCCGTTCCGCTCCGACGCAGCCACCCGCGTCGAAGCGCCGGCGGCGCGCCCCGTGCCCGGCGCCCGCGTCCAGCGCGAGGCCCAGACATCGCTGATCGGCTCGGAAAAGTTCGAAATGCCGTCGCTGCACTTCCTCTCCGAACCGAAGAACGTGGTGCGCGACGCCAGCCTGTCCAAGGACGCGCTGGAACAGAACGCCCGCCTGCTCGAAGGCGTGCTGGAGGACTTCGGCGTCAAGGGCGAGATCATCGCCGTCCGTCCCGGTCCGGTGGTCACGCTCTATGAGCTCGAACCGGCGCCCGGCATCAAATCGTCACGCGTCATCGGCCTGTCCGACGACATTGCGCGCTCGATGAGCGCCATCGCCTGCCGCGTCGCCGTGGTCCCTGGCCGCAACGCCATCGGCATCGAACTGCCGAACGCCAAGCGCGAGACCGTATATCTGCGCGAGATTCTGGCCAGCCGTGACTTCGAGACGACGAAGGCCAAGCTGGCGCTGGCGCTGGGCAAGACCATCAATGGCGAGGCGGTCATCGTCGACATCGCCAAGATGCCGCACGTGCTTGTCGCCGGCACCACCGGCTCGGGCAAGTCGGTCGCCATCAACACCATGATCCTGTCGCTGCTCTACCGGCTGAAGCCGGAAGAATGTCGGCTGGCTGCTCTACCGGCTGAAGCCGGAAGAATGTCGGCTGATCATGATCGATCCGAAAATGTTGGAACTCTCGGTCTATGACGGCATTCCGCATCTGCTCACGCCCGTCGTCACCGATCCGAAGAAGGCCGTGGTGGCGCTGAAATGGACCGTGCGCGAGATGGAGGACCGCTACCGCAAGATGTCCAAGGTCGGCGTGCGCAACATCGACGGCTTCAACGCCCGCGTCAGCCAGGCGGACAAGAAGGGCGAGAAGATCTCGCGCACCGTGCAGACCGGCTTCGACCGCCAGACCGGCGAGGCGATCTACGAGACCGAGAACCTCGATCTCGAGCCGATGCCCTATATCGTCGTCATCATCGACGAGATGGCCGACCTGATGATGGTCGCCGGCAAGGACATCGAAGGTGCCGTGCAGCGCCTGGCGCAGATGGCGCGCGCCGCCGGCATCCATGTCATCATGGCAACGCAGCGGCCGTCGGTCGACGTCATCACCGGCACCATCAAAGCCAATTTCCCGACCCGCATCTCCTTCCAGGTGACGTCGAAGATCGACAGCCGCACCATTCTGGGCGAGCAGGGCGCCGAGCAGCTGCTCGGCATGGGCGACATGCTCTACATGGCCGGCGGCGGCCGCATCCAGCGCGTGCACGGCCCGTTCGTCGCCGATGAAGAGGTCGAGAAGATCGTTGCGCATCTGAAGCTGCAGGGCGTGCCGGAATATCTCGACGCCATCACCGAGGATGATGGCGAGGACGACGACGAGCCGTCGGGCAAGGGTGGGTCCGGTGGCGGCAACAGCAATTTCGAGGATTCCGACGATCCCTACGATCAGGCGGTCTCCGTGGTGCTGCGCGATGGCAAGGCCTCGACCAGCTATATCCAGCGCCGGCTGGGCATCGGCTATAACCGCGCCGCCTCGATCATCGAGAAGATGGAAAAGGAAGGTATCGTCGGCCCGGCCAACCATGCCGGCAAGCGCGAAATCCTGGTGCCGACCGAAGAGGACAAGTTCTGACCAGAAAGCCTGACCTTTGTGACATCCCGGTCCGGCAACCTTGAACCTTTCAAGGCGTTGAAGCGACCAAGGGACGCCTGACCCGCCAAATTTCAGCCTAACTGGGGGTCCAAGCACAGATCAACTCAGGAATCAGATGAGAGTGACCGACATGAAAAACGATCTTTCAGCGCTCAGCACATTTGCTCCATCCCGGCGTCAGTTGCTGGGCCTCGGCCTGGCGTTTGCGGGGGCGGCAGCCTTCAACGCGGTGCCCGGCTTCCAGGTGCTGGCTTCGGCGCAGGCGGCTGTGCCGACCGCTGCGCAGAAGATCGCCGACCACTTTTCGTCGGTCAAATCGATGAGCGGCGAATTCGTGCAGTTCGGCCCCAAGGGCGAGCAGACCGGCGGCAAGTTCTTCCTCGAACGGCCAGGCAAGATCCGCTTCAACTACGACGGCTCTTCAAACTTCCGGGTGATTTCAGACGGCAAGTCGGTGGTCATCCTGAACAAGAAGCTCAACACGTCCGATCTCTATCCGTTGTCGAAGACACCCTTGAAGCTGCTGCTCGACACCAGGATCGATCTCTCCGGCGACCGCGTCAAAAGCGTCAAGCAGGAGGATGACCTCACCACCATCCAGCTCGCCGACAAATCGGTGTTCGGCAATTCGAAGATCACCATGATGTTCGATCCGAAAACCTTCGACTTGCGGCAGTGGACGATCACCGACGCGCAGGGCAAGGATACGACGGTGATGATCTTCAACACCAAGGAAGGCGTCAGCTTCGCGCCGGATACTTTCGCCATCGACTACACGGCGAACCGCGAGCTCAACACCAACAAGGCGCGCTAGGCCAATCGCACCAATAGCTGTGGAAAGCGCCGGGTCACGCCTCAGCGGGCGTGGCCCGGCTTGTTTTTGCGGCTTGCGGCTGGCAGTTTCCCGGACTGACTCCGTCGAAAGGCGTCTTCCCCGCCGGGGCCCATCGGTTCTGGCCGGTCGCACGCTGTCCTGGATTGCCAATGCCCTTTTCCATCGCCACCTGGAACATCAACTCCGTTCGCCTGCGCATGCCGATCGTCGAGCGCCTGCTCGTCGAGCATGCGCCCGACGTGCTGTGCCTGCAGGAAACCAAGGTTCCAGACGAGCTGTTCCCCGAAAAGGCTTTCCGCAGGCTCGGCTACGAGCACATCGCCTTCCATGGCCAGAAGGGCTACCACGGCGTCGCAACCGTGGCGCGGCGGCCGATCGAGGTGGTCGAGAAGCGACGCTTTTGCGAAATCGAGGATAGCCGGCACCTCTCGGTGACGGTGCGGGCCGGCGGCAAGGCGATCCTGCTCCACAATTTCTACGTTCCGGCGGGCGGCGACGAACCGGATCCCGTCATCAACAGGAAGTTCAAGCACAAGCTCGACTTCGTCGCCGAGATGAATGCCATCCGGGCAGAACATGACGAGGTGTCCGGCTCGGTGCTGGTCGGCGATCTCAACATCGCCCCGCTCGAACATGACGTCTGGTCGCACAAGCAATTGCTCAACGTGGTCAGCCACACGCCGATCGAGACGGAAAATTTCGAGGCGATGCGCCGCGCCGGCGACTGGGTCGACCTGATGCGGCTCAACGTGCCGCATGAGCAGAAGCTCTACACCTGGTGGAGCTATCGCGCGCAGGATTGGGAGCTGTCCAATCGCGGCCGCCGTCTCGACCACGTCTGGTCGTCGCCAAACCTGGTGCCCAGCTTTTCCGGCTACGAAATCCTGCGTCCGGCGCGCGGCTGGGAGCGCCCGTCGGACCATGTGCCTGTGATCGCGCGGTTCGATCTGGACTAGAGCATTTCACCGTTTCATGGAAACGGCGAGCTGCTCTAACTCTTTGTAGACCCAATTCTAGACGGAAAACCGCTTCACACTTTTCCTAGAATTGCTCAAGTCTGGTCGAAGATGCGGGCCTGCGGCAGTCAGTCGGCGGAGGTGGAGTCGGCTGGATCCACCCACGGACGGCCCAATCGTGTCACCATCGCCGCGTACCCAACGGCACCTGCCGCCCAAAGGAAGATGCCAAGCTCTTTGACGACGTCTTCGGCGATGGCTGCCGCAGAACCAGGGGTGGGAAACAGATCTCCGATCTGGTCGATGGATGCCGACAGCGCGAGCAGGAAGCCTGCGGCCACAAAGACGATCGTGCCGTCGAATGTCTTCCGTCGCAGCCGAAAAAACCAGAACAACCCGGTGGCGGCGTAGACAATCATCGCAACGATCTCTGGTATCGCAACCATGGGGAGCACGTCCTCATGGATCAACAACAGGTCATCGAGCCCCAGGAACAGGGTAAGGCCGCCGAGAAACGTGCAATCCCATCGGTGCGTGAGCAGGCCGGCAAACAGGGTCACCGCGCCGGAGCCGATCCACAGTGAAGCACCCAGGGACGAAATCCACCCTGTATAGAAGCCGACTTCGGCGACCGCAGATGGATCTCGATAAAAGATCCAAGCGTCCAGACCACGAATCTGCGCAACGAACAGAGCGGCTAAGAGCATCGCGACGTTAATCGCCGTCGCCGCCAGTATGACCAAGCGCCAGGCTATCGTCCATTCGCCGTGCTTTGTGTTCAGCGCGTTGTTCTCTGGCATTTGCTATTCTCATTGAGGACTGAGAGGAACTCCATCGGAACCAAAGTACGACAGCCGCCAGATCTGCCGCCGAGAACTCCGCCTGCATTGTGCCGGTGGTCACCATGGTTGCAGCGCTTCGCCCCACCGAACCCATTGTACCATGGCGTCGATGTTCAGGTGAGGCTGGCCTGCAAATGGCCGACCTCCATCTCAACGCGCTTCGAAGCGCGACCAAATGAATTCAAGTTCAAACGGCGCGCTTCAAGTCTTCATGCATGTCGTTGTCGCGAAATTGCTGGGCTGACAGTTTGCGAGATCCGGCAGATGGGGATGGTCGCGGCGGCGCGTCGCCAGCATGCGTTGCGCCGCTTCGATGATTGTCGGCGCAGGCACATTGGCGACCAGACCGGTCGGACTGGCATGGCGGGATTCGATCACGTCCACGCAGTTCGAAAGCGGCCTCCAACGGGCCATGTTGGCGCCGCCACTGAGGATAACCATCGGCGTCATCACGGTTGCCATGAGATGTGCGGTACCGCCTTCGGCGCCGATGTAAAGATCGGCAAACTCGCCGAGCGCCAGCAAGATGTCACCGATATCGACACCTTCGATCGCGGCGGAATCGACAAGCCGCAGCTTCGGCACGCGCTGAGCCAGTTCAGCCATATCGGGACCATCGCCTGGGGTTTTCACATAGAGAAGGTTCGCCCCGTCGGCGATCAGGCTGTCGGCGATCGCGGCAACCTGATCCGCCGACATGCGCTTGCTGGCGCTGCCGTGCGCAGCGATAATGATCAACGGAGCATGCTTGCCGTCCGCAAGGCTCCTGGCCGCCGCTCGCGCGGCCGGGCCAGGCTCCAGCCGATGATCGAAAGGCAGCCGCTTGCCGGCAAGGCGTTCGATGAGGCGGTGGTAGCGCCAGGCATTGTGCCCGGGTCGTGCTTCAGGCCTTTGGCCCAGGCGCCAGGAAAGGGCGAAAGCCGGAAAGTTTGCCTCATAGGCGATGCCGCGGCCGAGCAGTGATGCCGAGGCTTGAAGCAGCCAACGCGCCGAGATGCGGAAATCGACAACGGCCAATCGCCCCTTGCCCTTGCGGTGATCGGCGACCAGGCGCGCCAGCGGCGTCCGCACATTGATCGCATCGACCAAATGGCCGGCATGGCGATTGAGGCTATGTTCAAGGGACGACGACCGGGTGGTTCCGTAGACGATGAAACTATCGGGGAATGCCGTTCTGGCGGCGCGCAAAGCCGGAATCCGGATCAATCCGTCGCCGAACGCGTCATTGCGGGAATACAAGATAATCGTCTCGTACCGCCCTGACGGCATGGCTCGCTCCCCCCAGGAGCCTGGTGGTGATGGCGCCTGCTGTGCCGGCCGCCTTCGAGGTGCTTTAGGATTTCACCTCATGCCTGTCAACGGACGCTGCCGCGCTTCCGCCTTTGGCCGCGAAACAACAGCTTCGAAGGCGGGCAGCCTTCAGCCGGAGAAGCGCGGGGCCAGTTCCTCGATGCGGCGGATCATCGCCTGAAATTCCTCCGAGATGCGCTGGTGGAGCTTGACCGCGATCTCGGGATATTCCTCCAGGATGCGGCGGAACATCTTGCGGCTGAGTCGCATCACTTCCGAATCGATCTCGGCCGAGGCGCTGGTCAACCGGTTGGTGTCGGCGATCAACGCCAGTTCGCTCAGGATTGTGCCGGGGCCTGCCGTGCCAATCGGGATGCGTTCACCACCCTGCTCCCGGTAGAGCACGATGCGCCCACTGACGACGATATAGGCGGAATCGGCCTCGTCGTCCTCGCGATAAAGCTTGTGGTTGGCAATCAGCCTGGTGTTCTCGGCGCCAAAGGCGAGCAGGCGCAATTGTTCCTGCGTGAAGCCCTCGAAGAGCCTCACGGCGGACAGGACGCGGATGTCGTCATCCAGCGCCATCTAGCTATGTCCCCGAACCGACAGTCCGACTCCTCCTCTGCGAGTTCGATCCAAACCACCCTCCAACTGGATCGTACCCGAAAGCGGCCCCGCCCGACCGCTCATTGGATAATGAAATGTTTAAGGAACCAGCTTGTAGCCGCCGCTTTCTGTCACAAGAATTTCCGCATTGGAAGGATCGCGCTCGATCTTCTGGCGCAGCCGGTAGACATGGGTTTCCAGCGTGTGCGTGGTGACACCGGAATTGTAGCCCCATACTTCCTCGAGCAGCACGTCGCGCGTCACCACCTTCTGGTCGGCGCGATAAAGATATTTGATGATCGAGGCTTCCTTCTCCGTCAGCCGCACCTTGCCGCCGCGCGGGTCGAGCAGCAGTTTCTGGCTGGGCTTGAAAGTATAAGGCCCGACCGAGAAGGTGGCGTCCTCGCTCTGCTCATGCTGACGCAGCTGCGCCCGAATGCGTGCCAGCAGCACGGCAAAGCGGAACGGCTTCGTCACATAGTCGTTGGCGCCGGCCTCGAGACCAAGAATCGTATCCGAATCGGTGTCGTGGCCGGTCAGCATGATGATGGGCGCCTTATAGCCGCCCTTGCGCAGGATCTTCACCGCTTCGCGGCCATCCATGTCGGGCAGCCCGACGTCCATGATGAGCAGATCGATGAGGCCGCCGCGTGCTGCGGCGACACCTTTTGCCGCAGTCGATTCCTGCAGCACGTCGAATTCCTCGTAAAGGGATAATTGCTCGACCAGTGTGCCGCGCAGGTCGTCATCGTCGTCGACGATCAGTATGGTGCGTGAAGTCATGGATCAATCCGTTGTTTTGAAAAGAAAATTCAGTTGACCGCTGCCTGTTTATGCGGAAGCTGACCGGCGCAACAGCCGTTCACAGTGATTTGTTCCGTGGCACGATCATACAAGAAAAAACACGATCGCAATGCAGCCGGCGCAATTTTGCGAAAAGGGCTGCGTGTGCTGACCGTGCGGGCGAGGCCTGGGCATCCAAGCCAGGGCCTGCTGCAGGCCGGGAAAACGGTGTTTGCCTGTGCGTTGGGGCGCGGTGGCATCTCGGCCGGCAAGCGCGAAGGCGATGGCGCCACGCCGCTGGCCGCGATGCGGATACTGTCGGGGTATTTCCGGGGAGATCAGTTCTCCAGCGGCCGCAGGACCCGTCTGGCGATGACGCCGATCGGGCCCGATCTGGGCTGGTGCGAAGTGCCCGACGACCGCAACTACAACAGGCCGGTCAAGATACCCTATGGCGCCAGCCACGAACGCATGCGGCGCGACGACCGGCTCTACGACGCCTGCCTTGTGCTCGACTGGAACCTGTCGCCGCGCCGGCGCGGGCGCGGCAGCGCCATCTTCTTCCATCTGGCGCGCCCCGGCTTCACGCCGACGCAAGGCTGTGTGGCTGTCACGGCGCAAACCATGGCGCGGCTGCTGCCACTGCTGTCGGACCGGACGGTGGTGAGGGTGGTGAGATAGTAGGGCAGTAGGCAGTAGGCAGTAGGCAGTAGGCAGTAGGCTACCTGTCGGCGCTGACTTAAATTTTCCTCTACTGCCTATTTCCTACTGCCTATTCCCTGACCTTCGCGGTCTCTGCCAGCCCATGTCTAGCAGGCCCAGCCGGCCAAGCTCCCTGTCCATTGCGCGAGCGACGTCACGGCGCTCGCCGCCGATATCGCGCAGTTGGCGATCGGAGAGATCCTCGACGTTCTGGTAGGTAATGTCGCGGCGGGCGAGGCGTATCGCGACCCGGGCGTGACGCAGCCAGTCGAGAGTTTCGGCCAGCCAGGCCGGGCGGGGTGTCGATGAATTCAAAACGATGATGGACATGGTGTGCTCCGTTCTCCCCGGATATCAAATCCGGCTTGATGATGTTTCGATGGATGGATGATGCCAGATTGAAATCTCTGCGAGAAACGAGTAGTTTTCTCTGGATCATCAAGTTTTATTTGAGGATAGGATGGCTCGTCTTCTGCCCGGGACTCGTGCCTTGAGGACACTGGAAGCAGCGGCCCGGCACCTCAATTTCACCCGTGCCGCCGACGAGCTCGGCCTGACGCCGGCCGCCGTCAGCCATCAGATCAAGGAAATCGAGGATCAACTCGGGCTGGTGCTGTTCACACGCACCAGCCGCACCATCCGGCTCACCGAGGCGGGGACGGTGCTGTTCGACGCCTCGGCCGACGCGCTCGACCTGCTTGGCCGGGCCGTTTCGCGGGCGCAGAAGCTGGCGCGCGGCACCGCCCTTTTGAAGGTGACGCTCGACGCGCAGTTCGCGTCAAAATGGCTGATGCGACGCGTCGACGATTTTCGCAAGCATCACCCCGATATCGAATTGCGATTCGACATTGCCTATGAAGTGCGGGATTTCGAACTCGATGACATCGATGTCGGCATCCGTTTCGGCGCCGGCAAATATCCGGGTCTTCGCACCCACCGGCTGTTCGACAACATCCTCATTCCGGTGTGCAGCCCGAGCCTCTTGACGTCCGGTCCGCCGCTGCGCGAGCCGCGCGACCTCTTCAACCACACGCTTGCGCATATCGAATGGTCGCGGCAAGGCGTGACGTGGCCGAACTGGCGGATGTGGATGGCGGCGGCCGGCATCACTGATTTCGACGACAGCCGGACCGTCGTGTTCGGCAACTCCACGGATGCCGTCCAGGCAGCGCTCGACGGCAATGCCGTTGCGCTCGCCGATTTCGCCATGGTGGCGAACGACCTTTCCCAGGGCAGGCTGGTGCAGCCTTTCGAACTCGGCCTGCGGGTGGCGCCCGAGTTCGCCTACTTCCTGGTCTATCCCGAAAATACCGCCGCCGATCCGCGCATCGTCGCCTTTCGCGAATGGATGCTCGAGGAAGTCGCCAAGACGCGGACCACGGACAAAGGGCAGTAGGCAGTAGGCAGTAGGCAGTAGGCAGTAGGCAGTAGGCATAGCAGTCGGTGCCGTCTGCCCCTATTTCCTACTGCCTTACTGCCCTACTCCTTCTTGATCAGGTTGCCGCCGCGCCGAACCAGCCGATCACGGCGCCGATGATCAGCAGCACG
>NZ_RZTB01000118.1:0-17816 GCF_003997735.1 Mesorhizobium sp. M7A.F.Ca.MR.148.00.0.0
TTCTCCCCGTCACTATACGGGGAGAAGTGCCCGGCAGGGCGATGAGGGGCAGCGCAAACCCTGTGGCGATTGTCCTAGGCAACGCCGTTTCTCATTGCCATTTTGTTCCGTTGTATGAATCTGCTCCCTTGGAGCGGAGCGACTGATTCGATGCGTGAGATCATCTTCGACACGGAAACCACCGGCCTCGATTCGCGCGACGACCGCGTCATCGAACTGGGCGGCGTCGAGCTGGTCAACCGCTTCCCGACCGGCAGGACCTTCCACCGCTACATCAACCCGCAAGGCCGCGCGATCCACGCCGAGGCGCAGGCGGTGCACGGCATCAGCGCGGCCGACCTCGCGGGCAAGCCGACCTTTGCCGAGATTGTGCAGGAGTGGCTGGACTTCACCGACGGCGCCAAGCTGGTCGCCCACAACGCCACTTTCGATGTCGGCTTCCTCAACGTCGAATTCGGCCGGCTTGGTCACCCGGTCATAGACAATGGTTTTGTCGTCGACACGCTGGCGCTGGCGCGCCGCAAGCACCCGATGGGCCCCAATTCGCTCGATGCGCTCTGCCGGCGCTACGGCATCGACAACACCAAGCGCACCAAGCACGGCGCCCTGCTCGATTCCGAGCTGCTGGCCGAGGTCTATATCGAGCTGATCGGCGGCAAGCAGGCGGCCCTTATCCTCGACAGCGCCACCGCGCCGGCGCAAGGCGAGAATGTCCGCCAGATCGAAATCATCATCAGCCAGCGCCCGGCACCCCTGCCGCCGCGTGTCACCGAAGCCGAACGCGCCGCGCACACCGGCATGGTCGGGACGCTTGGCGAAAAGGCACTGTGGCTGAAGGTTGCGGCTGGCTGAGCAATTGCTGACCGAAACCCTTGCGGCTTCGTCATCCTAGGGTCTGCGCTGCGTCGCTTCGCTCCTTGCTTCGCCCTAGGATGACGAAGACGGGAGGGCCAGGCCATTCGAAGGGCGCCGGCGCCTCAGCTATCTCTCCAGCACCTCAAACAGAAAACCCGGCGCGAGGCCGGGTTCTCAGAAAACAACAGCGATGGCAGGCAGGCCTCAGCTCACCTTGACCTTGGACGCCTCGTCCTCGGCCAGCTTCTGCTGGAACATCTGTGCGAAGTCGATGGGGTCGAGCATCAGCGGCGGGAAGCCGCCATTGCGGGTTGCCTCGGCGATGATCTGGCGGGCGAACGGGAACAAAAGGCGCGGGCATTCGATGAACAGGATCGGCAGCATGTGCTCCTGCGGAAAGCCTGCGATGGCGAACACGCCGCCATAGACCAGCTCGACATTGAACAGCACTTCCTGGTCGAAGGACGCCTTGGCGTTCAGCGTCAGATTGACGTCGAACTGCTTGTCGGAGAGCGGGTTGGCGTTGACGTTGACGTTGATGGCGATGCCCGGCGCCTTGTCGCGGCCGCGCAGCGAATTGGGCGCGCCGGGGCTTTCGAAGGACAGGTCCTTCACATACTGCGCCAGAACGTTGAGCGACGGCTGCGCCGCATTGCCGTTTCCGTTGGCTGCGCCGACCGGCGCGTCATCTTTGCTGGCCATTAGCCTTGTCCTCTTGCCTGGGCAGCGTCGCTGACCGAATTGAAATCGGGCGTTCGCTACCATGGCGAGGATGACAAGACAAGGTTTGCCGCCTTGCTTCCGGGCTGCGGGATGTCGATGGGACGGCGCCCTAATCGTCCTTCAGGCGGCGCCACGGCGAGTTGTGATCCGGTCCGCGCTTCAGATCGTCTTCGCGCGAATAGTCGCCGTCTTCGAGGTCGATGACCCTGTCGCGCCGGCCACGAAAACCGCCGGTCGAGAAATCGGTGGCGACGACAATGCGGCCCTTGAACCGGCTCCAGGCAAAATCGCGCAATGGCGGCAGGAACAGCAGCAGGCCGATGATGTCTGATATGAAGCCGGGGATGATCAGGAGGATCGCCGCAACCACGATCATGGCGCCGTGCGCAAGGTGGCGGCTGGGGTTCTGGCCGGCGGCCATCTCGGTGCGGATGCGGGCCATCACACCAAAGCCCTGGTATCGGAGCAAAAGCACGCCGGCGATGCTCGAGGCCAGCACGAGGCCGACCGTCGCCAGCGCGCCGACCTCGCGGCCGACGATGACGAAACCGGCGATTTCCAGCAGCGGAAGCGCGAGGAGAAAGAAGGGAAGCAGCGAAATGCGCAAGTCTTGCCAACCTTTTTCGATTGTTATGATCGTTTCGATTGTTTTGGCCGCCAGCGAGCAATCGCCGCTGGCACTGAGGCTGTTAGATAGGTATGCCTGCCTTTGATTTGAATGATTGCGCCTTGCGTTCTATATGCTTTGAATGTTGAACGCTATGCGACCGTGGCCATTGGGCCTGACGGTCCGGCCACAGGGCAGGGATTGATTGGCGGAAGATATGGGATTCTTCGACTTCGGCACGATTTTCTTCCTGATTGCGGCGGTGGTCATCTTTTTCCAGCTGCGCAATGTGCTGGGCCGCCGCACCGGCAGCGAACGGCCGCCCTTCGATCCCTATTCGGCGGCTCGCACCGGCGACAAGGATGCCGCCCAGAAATCCGAAAACGTCGTCTCGCTGCCGCGCAAGCGCGCGCCAGGCGAGCCGGCTCCCGACACCTATGCCGCGATCGACGCTTTCGCCAAGCCCGACACCGACCTCAACAAGGGCCTGCGCACGATCAAGGACAATGATCCGTCCTTTGAGCCGAAGGGTTTCGTCGACGGCGCCAAGATGGCTTACGAGATGATCGTCATGGCCTATGCCGACGGCGATCGCAAAACGCTGAAGAACCTGTTGTCGCGCGAGGTCTATGACGGTTTTGTCGCCGCCATCGGCGAGCGCGAGGCCAAGGCGGAAAAGATCCAGTCCTCCTTCGTCGGCATCGACAAGGCCGACATCGTCTCGGCCGAGATGAAGGGCGGCGAGGCGCATGTCACGCTGCGCATCATCAGTGAACTGATTTCCGCGACCCGCGACAAGGCAGGTGCGGTCATCGACGGCGACCCGGAAACCGTTGCCGAGGTCAAGGATGTCTGGACCTTCGCCCGCGACACGCGCTCGCGCGATCCGAACTGGAAGCTCGTCGCCACCGAGGAAGAAGACTAGTTCGGAAACACGCGGCGAGGCTCCGGTGTCGCTATCGCCTCTTTTTGTCGAGAAAGCCTTTGGCGACCTGCCCGGCTGGGACGATGACGACCATCTGGCGGCCTTCGCCGCCTTTCGCCGCTCGGCCTTCCATGTCCTGACCAAACCCTATCGCAGCGGTGCGCTCGGCGTCGACTTCGCCGCCTTTGCCGATGCCTACGCGGAGGCCCGGACCGTTTCGCCGGCGAATCGGTCGCCGGTTTTGACCCACGGGGAAGCCCGCGCCTTCTTCGAGCGCCATTTTGTCCCGGCGCTTATCCCTGCCGAAAATGCCGGCGCCGGGCTCGTCACCGGTTTCTACGAACCGCAAGTCGAGGCGTCACCGGTGCGCACGGACCGGTTTTCGCTGCCATTGCTGTCGCGCCCGGCCGATCTCGTCGATATCGACGAAAGCAACCGGCCTGCCGGCCTGGATCCTTACCTCGCTTTCGCGCGCCAGACGCCGGCCGGGCCGGTCGAGTATCCCGACCGTGGCGAGATCGAGCGCGGCGCGCTGGATTGCAAGGGCCTGGAAATCGCCTGGCTGGCCGACAAGGTCGATGCCTTCTTCATTCACGTGCAAGGTGCCGCACGCCTCGCCATGACCGACGGCCGGCTTGTCCGCGTCACCTATGCCGCCAAATCCGGCCAGCGCTTCACCGGGCCCGGCAAGATCCTGAGCGAGATTGGCGAGATCCCGCTGGCGGAGGTGACGATGCAGTCGATCCGTGCCTGGTTCAAGGCGCATCCGGACCGCGTCGACGAGATCCTGCGTCAGAACCGCTCCTACATCTTCTTTCGCGAGGCCGATGTCGAGGACGCGGCCCTTGGGCCGATCGCCGCCGCCAAGGTGCCGCTGACGCCGGGCCGCTCGATCGCCGTCGACCGCCTGCTGCATACATTCGGCACGCCCTTTTACATCGACGCGCCGACGCTCACTGCTTTCGACGCAAAACCGTTCCGCCGCCTGATGATCGCGCAGGACACCGGCTCGGCCATCACCGGACCGGCGCGGGGTGACCTGTTCGCCGGTTCGGGCGATGCCGCCGGCGAGATCGCCGGCGTGGTCCGCAATGCCGCGGATTTTTATGCGCTGGTGCCGCGCGCGCTCGTTGCGGGTGCGGTCCGATGACCCGGCGCCCGGACAAGCTCAGCGAGGATGACCGGGTTCTGTGGAACCTGGTGGCGCGCACGGCCAAGCCGCTGAAGGGCAAATTTGCCGTCGACATCCCCGACATTGCCGCCGAGGCTAGGCCAAATCAGCCGCAGCCGGCCCAGCCTGCTGCCAACGCCGCAGGGACCGCAAAGCCGAAGGCTCAGCAAGTCACGCACCGCCTCGACGAGCCGACGCTGGACAAATTATCGAAAGGCCGGCTGCCGATCGAGGGCCGTGTCGACCTGCACGGCATGACCCAGGACGAGGCTTATTCGCTGCTGTTTTCGTTCCTGCACCGGGCGCATGCCGGTGGCGTCCGCTATGTCCTGGTCATCACCGGCAAGGGCTCGTCCTCCGGCGGCGATGGGGTGTTGCGGCGCGCCGTGCCGGCCTGGCTGTCGACGCCCGCCTTCCGGCCGCTGGTCTCCAGCCACGACCATGCCGCCCGCAACCATGGCGGTTCGGGTGCGCTCTATATCCGCCTGCGGCGGGCGCGCCTGTGAGGAGTTCTATCATGAGGGCGGGGACATGACCCCGTTCGGCGAGAAGCTGCGCACGCTACGAGGCGAACGCGGTGTCCGCCAGAAGGACATGGCGGCGGCGATCGGCGTCAGCGCCGCCTATCTGTCGGCGCTTGAACATGGCAGGCGCGGTGCCCCGACCTGGACGCTGATCCAGAAGATCATCGGCTATTTCAACATCATCTGGGACGATGCCGAGGAACTGGCGCGGCTGGCCGAGGCCTCGCACCCGCGTGTAAAACTCGACACGTCGGGTCTTTCCCCCGCTGCCACCGAGCTTGCCAATCTGCTGGCGGAAAACATCGAGAAACTCGACGAAGCCGAGCTTCGCCGCATCACCGCATCGATCCGCGCGGCGTTGAACCAGCGGCCGTAGCCGACGGTCCGCGCCGGTACAAGTTCGCCTGCCTCACGAGGAAACTGCCCGCCGGCGGACCGCCGGCGGGCACAGTGGTGAGATCATTTCTTGCCGGCGGTGCCGCCATTTCCACCCCGGCCATGATCGCCGTGGTCGTGGCCATTGTTTCCGCCGCCCAGGCAGTCCGACGCCCCGGCATCACCGCAACAGCGGCCGGCCCAGAGGTCGTTGAGGTTGGTTTTGGCACAGCTGGTGGTCTGATCGGCCATAGCGGATCCGGCCATGCTCGACACCGCGATAGCGGCAAGAAGGGTGTTTCGCAGAAAAGCAGTCATCTGAAGTCTCCATGGTTGGTTTCGGTTCACGGCTGTGTGTCGCTGGCCGGAGCGAAATGGTTCACGGAGAAATATAACTTCTGTCATCTACGAGCGAAGCGGGCGCGCAGACAGAAGTATCCAGATGGGCGCGTCAGGCGTTTGGTTGGAGTTTGCCAGCGACCGGGCTGTACTCCCGGTATCTCATGGCTCTACCGGGCAGCCCTCATTGGCAAAGAGTATCACGGTTCGTCGATGGCGACGGAACTTGTGCGACATGCGACGAAAAGCCTGCAGGCTCTTCTGTACCAGCCATGACCTACTCCTCCCCGGAAAACGCGGCACACTATGGGTGGCGAGTGCAGGCGCATCGACCAAACTAGATCCCTTGGGATAAAAGACTTGGGTTTGAATACAGAGACCCGGGAACATCTGATAGGATTTCAGACTGTCAGCTATCCCACATTCGGGGTTGAACTTCACATGGTCGACGGCATCCGAAAATACCCGCGTGATCAATAGAAGGCGCTCGGCTGTCGACCTCGAGAGGATGTACCCACCGGACCCGAATGCGAAGCCGCGAAGAAGCCCCAATTTGAAGTCGCGAGGCAGCAGCTTGACCGCACGGTCAAGCCAGACCCCCCGTCCAGCAATCGCCTCGATCTTTACGATGTCCGCGCCTGCTGGAATCCATGTGGTGTCCCCGCCAAGAAACAGATCCGCATGCCTGGACATCAACATGTCGTCCTCGAAAACACAGCCGTAGGGGTCTGCTTCCGAGGCGATCCTTTCCCAACACCGGCGATGGCTCAAGAAGCAGCCTACCTCTTCCTGCGTCATTGTGGCCGCCCCGAAAACGGGCTTGTAAACATCGGCGATCTCGGTGGGGCTCAGCAGTCGTCCGTCCACCGCCGAGATTCGCTCGAAACTAAGCCCGACAGATGCAAACCGATCGGTCATCCGCATCAATCTGTCGGAACTGCGGTCCAGGTTGATCACATAGGATCTCATTGATTATTTCTCGTTGCCAGGAGCACACGCACCAGCTCATCGGCCATGAACATTTTGCGCCGGTTGTCGGTGAAGATAATTGAGGAAGCGATCGAGCGTGGCCTAGGGGTCACCGCGACGGAGCTTCGCTTGACGAAGCGTTGGATGCCGCCCTTAGGGAAGCCGCCGTTGCTGGTGCCTACTGAACCGCGCCGACCAGAACCTGCTGGCCACCGCGGATCGAGACCCAGCGGCCGGTGTTGTCGATCGCCTGCCGCTTGAGGAAGCGGTAACCGGTCGCGTCCCATGGCTTGACCTTGTCGGTCAGATTGTCGAGCACATAGTCGCCCTCGTCGGTGCGCACCGTCAGCACGGCGTGGCCCTCGCCGTCGGGCTTGCGCACGACGGTGATCAGCAGATCGGCAAGCGATATGCTCATGCGTGAAAGCTGGCGCCGCTTTTCCAGCACATAGTCCTCGCAATCGCCGACACCCTTGTCGGGATAGGCCCAGACCTCGTCCTTGCCGTAGATGTCCATGTCGCTCATCGGCTTGACGGCGGCATTGACCCTGGCAGTGACATTGAGGAGCTTGCGCATCAGCCCGTCGCTCATCGGAGCCGGCGCCAGATTGGTCGGGCGGATCGAGCACTCGCCCGGATGCAGCTTGCAGAAATCATAGTGGCCGATCGGCTGCGAGGTGAGACCCCCGGTCGCCATCGCTCCACCCGCCAAAGCCGGTGCCACCCAGCCCGCCGTCACTGCCAGCCCGGCCGCCGCATACACGCGCAGCCGTTGCGCCATCGATGAGGAAATCATTGTCCCCGCTCACCCTTTGTTATTAACGAAAGGTTAAGGGGGATTTACAGTCCGTGTCAATTACGACGACGGTCGGATTGTCGGCATGGTTACCCGAGGGGCTGGACAGCGGCACTTGTGCAACAGAATCGGCCAGCCAGCCGGCTTTTACCGGTCAATCTCACGGTTTGTCGCCGTTAAGCTTGGTTCTATGCAGGTCATCGTCCAAAAATCCGCAATTTGGGCGACTTGCATTATCTCTTGGCGGCGCGGACCAGCTTCGGTTTCACCGCGACACGCTCCTGGCGGCCATAGCTGGTGATGAAGTCGACGATGCGCGGCACGATTTCGGAACGGAAGCGCGAACCGTTGAACACGCCGTAATGGCCAACAGCCGGCTGCATGTAGTGGGCATGCCGCTCAGCCGGGATATTGGGGCACAGATCATGCGCCGCCTTGGTCTGGCCAAGGCCCGATATGTCGTCGTTCTCGCCTTCAACCGTGAACAGCGCGACGTTGCGGATCGCCGACGGATCGATCCTGGTGCCGCGATGCGTCATCTCGCCCTTGGGCAAGGCCTGGCGAATGAAGACGGTGTCGACGGTCTGCAGATAAAACTCCGCCGTCAGGTCCATGACAGCAAGGTACTCGTCGTAGAAATCGCGGTGCTTCTCGGCATTGTCGCCATCATGCTTCACCAGATGCATGAAGAAGTCCTTGTGGGCGATGATGTGGCGGTCGAGGTTCATGCTCATGAAGCCGGACAGCTGCAGGAAACCGGGATAGACCTCGCGGCCGAAGCCCCGCACCGGCCAGGGCGCATGCATCACGACATTGTCGCGGAACCAGTCGATACCTTTTTCCTGCGCCAGCAGGTTGACCGCGGTCGGGTTGCTGCGGGTGTCGATCGGGCCGCCCATCAAGGTCATGGTCGAGGGCACGAAGGGGTCGCCCTTCGTTTCCATCAGCGCCACGGCGGCCAACACCGGCACGGAAGGCTGGCACACCGCCATCACATGCGTGTCCGGCCCCAGCGTGTGCAGCATGTCGATGACGTAATCGATGTAGTCGTCGAGATCGAACTGGCCATCGGCAAGCGGCACCATGCGGGCATCGACCCAGTCGGTGATGTGCACGTCGGCATAGGGCAGCATCGCTTCCACCGTGCCGCGCAGCAGCGTCGCATAATGGCCCGACATCGGCGCCACGATCAGAAGCTTCGGATCGGGCTTGCGCCCGGCGGGCACGGCACGCTCGAAGCGGACGAGATTGCAGAACGGCTTCGACCAGACGGTCTTCTCGGTGACCTCGACGCTCTTCCAGTCGACCACGGTCTTGCTCAGGCCGAAGGCCGGCTTGCCGTAGCGGCGCGTGGTGCGCTCGAACAGTTCGGCCGTCGCCGCGATCGAACGGCCCCATTGCGTGTGGGAAAACGGATTGAGCGGATTGGAATAGAACATCCGCACCGCGTCGGCATAGAGGCGCGCGGGCTGCAAGGCGGCGTGGTTCATTTCATAGAGCTGGTAGAACATCGAGAACCCCGCTGCTGCCTGCGACCGAAGGGACGACGAGCAGCGCCGAGCCCTAGATGTCTCGCGGGGAAGTTAACAACTAATTGCTGCGATGCAATACGTCACGCTGCGTGACCAATGCTTCTTTGGTTCAAGGCCATGGAAATCGGGGCCGAACGGTGCCAGCCGGCTTAGTGTGCGGCTGCGAAATGTGTAGGCAGTGTGTCCGGCCCTTTTGCCGGACACCCGATCCCGAAAAGTGGATTCCGGTTTTCGCTTTGCGAACCTCCGGTTCGGCAGAGGTCATGGTCCAAGAAAAGGCCACTCTAGACGCGCGCCATGCACACGGAAGTATGGCCGGAGCCGATGAAGCCGAGCTGGCCGGCGGCACCCTTCGACAGGTCGAGCACGCGTCCCTTGATGAACGGACCGCGATCGTTGATGCGCACGACGACGCTGCGGCCGTTGTTCTTGTTGGTCACCTTGAGCTTGGTGCCGAAAGGCAAGGTGCGATGCGCGGCGGTCAGCGCCGACGGGTTCATGCGCTCGCCCGAGGCGGTCTTGGAGTGCAGGGCATACCACGAGGCGCGGCCGCACTGGGCGGCGGCGGTCGCCGAAGAAGCGCCGACCATCAGGCCAGCAGCGATCGTTACCGCGACAAGCGCGGTCTGTTTTGAGTTCTTCATATTTGAGGGATGGCTCCGTTTTTGACAGACCCCAGCCGTTAGGTGCCAAATAAGGCGCGAAATGCGGCAGTGATCTGGCGGTTCCGTGGCAGTGGCACACGTTTGGAGTCGCTGGGTAACAGTCTGTCAGGGATTTTCCGGCACGCGATGGTCAATCAATGATGATCTTTGTGCTGCGATCAGACGTCCGTTTGACAAGATCGAACATTAATATCCAAGTAGAGCCCGGCATGGTCGGGCCACTTCCTTTGGCTCTTTTATCGCGGCCCCGATGCTCCAACCAATCGACTTCGAAAGCGAGATCCGGCAATGAGGCTGACCAAAAATCTTCTGGCGTTGATTGCCCTTGCCATCGGCGCGCTGTGGTCGCTGCAAGGCGTCGGCGTTGTCGGCGGCAGCTTCATGACCGGCCAGTCGCAATGGCTGTATATCGGTGTCGTCACCATGCTGGTCGGGCTGGGGGGACTGGTGTGGGCGAACCGTTCTCGAGGGTGAGCTTCGAAGAAAGGTCGACCCCACTCCGCCAATTGCGGCGCCGCCCCCAACAAACCTACCCGAACAGCCGATCCAGAATCTTGCCTTCCAACCGCGCAAGCTCGACCGAGCCGCGCCGGCGCGGCCGTTCCACGGGCACATCCAGATCAAGCGCGATCCGGCCTTCGCTGATCACCACGACCCGGTCGGCCAGCGCAACCGCCTCGGCGACATCATGCGTGACCAGCACGGCGGTGAACTTCTGCGCGATCCAGATGCGTTCCAGAAGCTGCTGCATCTCGATGCGGGTCAGGGCGTCGAGTGCGCCGAGCGGCTCGTCGAGAGCCAGGATCTGCGGGTGGCCGACCAGCGCGCGGGCCAGCGCCACGCGCTGCTTCTGACCTCCCGACAGCACCGAAGGCCATTCGTCGGCCCGGTCGGCAAGCCCGACCTCGCCGAGAATGTCGAGCGCGCGTTGCCTTGCCTCGGCGCCGGAAGCAATCCCGGTCAGCCCGACCTCGACGTTTTTCACCACGCTGGCCCAGGGCAGGAGCCGTGGTTCCTGGAACATGAAGCGCGTGCGGCTGTGTCCTTCCTCTTCTACGCCGAATGTCAGCGATCCCGATGTCGGCCGGTCGAGCCCGGCCAGAAGCCGCAAAAGCGTGCTCTTGCCGCAGCCGCTCTTGCCGATGACGGCAAGGAACTGTCCGGCCGGCACGTCCAGGTCGATGCCGTCGAGCACGGTCTTGTCGCCGAAGCGCTTGCCGGCTTGCCTGAAGGCAAAGGCCCGCTGCCCTTCGACGGAGCCGATCGGCCGCACCGGCGTGGCGACGAAGGAACGGGCTGCGGTCAGGCTGGCGGCGGTCATGGGCAATCTCTCATCCGTTCTGGAAGGCCGGATGCCAGCCGAGCGACAGCCGCTCGAGCAGGCGGGCGAGGCTGTCGGCAAGCTTGCCGAGCAGCGCGTAGATCAGGATCGACAGCACGACGACGTCGATCAGCAGGAATTCGCGCGCCTGCATGGCCATGTAGCCGAGGCCGGAGCTGGCCGAAATGGTTTCGGCGACGATCAGCGTCAGCCACATGATGCCCAGGGCATAGCGCAGGCCGACGAAGATCGCCGGCAGCGCACCGGGCAGGATGACGCGGAAGAACAGGGCGCGCCGGTCCATGCCGTAGACGCGGCCCATCTCGACCAGATGCGGGTCGACGCTCTGGATGCCGAGCAGCGTGTTGACGTAGATCGGAAAGAACACGCCGAGCGCGACCAGGAACAGTTTGGCTTCCTCGTCGATGCCGAACCACAGGATGACCAGCGGGATCAGCGCCAGGTGCGGGATGTTGCGGATCATCTGCAGCGTCGTATCGGTCAGGCCGCGGCTGAGCGTCGACAGCCCGTTGGCAAGGCCAAGCGCAAAGCCGATCGAGCCGCCGATGGCGAAGCCGGCAAGGGCGCGCGCGGTCGAAACGCCGATGTTGCGGACCAGTTCGCCCGACAGCGTCAGCCGCCAGAAGGCCTCGGCGACCGCACTTGGCGCCGGCAGCACGTTGGCGGGCATGACGCCCGCGCGGCTGGCCATCTCCCAGCCGGCAATAACCAGCGCCGGCAGCAGCCAGCCGATGGCATTGTTATGCAGGCGCGTGGCAACGCTCATGACGAAGCCTGCAGGCGGTTGGCGCCATGGAAGCCGACCGAGAATTCGTTGGCGATGTTCTCATGCGCCCGCTGCCGCCTGGTGCCGAGCCCGAGTTTCGGGAATAGAAGCTCGGCGACGCGGTACGCTTCCTCGAGATGCGGATAGCCCGAGCCGATGATGGTATCGATGCCGATCGCCTGGTATTCGCGGATGCGCTCGGTGATCTGTTCCGGCGTGCCGACCAGCGCCGTGCCGGCGCCGCCGCGCACCAGCCCGACACCGGCCCACAGATTGGGCGAGACGACCAGCCTGTCACGGCGTCCGCCATGCAATTGCGCCATGCGGCGCTGGCCAACCGAATCCATCTGGTTGAGGAAGCGCGCCTGCGCATTTTCGATCTGGGCGTCGGTGACATGGCTGATCAGCCGGTCGGCGGCGCGCCAGGCTTCGTCCTCGGTCTCGCGAACGATGAAATGCAGCCTGATGCCGAAGCGCAGTTTTCTGCCGCGCAGTGCCGCTTTTGCGCGCGCCGCAGCCAGCTTCTCGGCAACCTGCGCCGGCGGCTCGCCCCAGGTCAGATACATGTCGACGAGGTCGGCGGCGAGGTCCTGGCCCGCGTCCGACGACCCGCCGAAATAGAGCGGCGGCCGCTCCTGGTGCGGCAGAAGGTCGAGCCGGCCACTCTCGACGCGGTAATATTTGCCGTCGAAATTGACCCGCTCGCCGGACACCAGGCCGCGCCAGATGGTCAGGAACTCATGCGCCTGGGCATAGCGCTCGTCATGCGGCAGGAAGACGCCGTCGCCGGCGAGTTCGGTCGGGTTGCCGCCGACCACGACATTGAGCAGCAGGCGGCCATTGCTCAAGCGATCGAGGGCGGCGGTCTGGCGCGCGGCGAAAGTCGGCAGCGTGACGCCCGGCCGCAGCGCAACGAGAAACTTCAGCTTTTCGGTCAGCGTCGCGAGACCTGCCGCGGTGATCCAGGAATCCTCGCAGTTCTGACCGGTGGGCAGCAGCACGCCGGGAAAGCCGAGCCGGTCGACCGCTTGCGCGATCTCCTTGAAGTAGCCGAATTCGGGCGGTCGCTGCTGCTCCTCGGAACCGAGATAAGAACCGTCGCCATGCGTCGGGATGAACCAGAAGAAATCGAGCGGTGCGGGGCTGGCAGGCGCGGTCATGTCTGGCACAGTCACGGGCGGATCTCCTGTAGATATGGGTGCAAACGCAAATGGCGCCGGGCGTTCTCACCCGGCGCCGTCAGGGGACAAGTTAGTTGCCGGGTGCTGTCCACACCGCATCAGAGATGCGGACCGCTTTCGGGATCAGCCCGAGCTTGTAGAAGCGGTCGGCGGTGGCCTGCTGGCCGGCGATGATCTCGTCGGTGATCGGAAAGATGCCGAACTTGGTGCGGTTGGCGGCGATGATCTGCGCGTCGAGCGGCACACCGGTCACCTCATGCAGCGCCGCGGCCACCTTGTCGCGGTTCTGGTCGGCCCATTTCGCCGCCTCGCCAAGGGCCGATATCGTCGTGGTGATGGTTTCGGGGTGCGCCTTGGCGAAATCCTTGTTGGCGAGGAAGTAGGTGTTGACCTTGAGCACCTCGCTGGAGCGGGCCAGCACACGCGGCTGGTAGCGGGTTTCGGCGATGGCGAAGAACGGATCCCAAACGCTCCAGGCATCGATCTGGTCGCTGGCGAAGGCTGCGGCCGCATCCGCCGGGCTGAGATAGACCGGCGTGATCTGGTCGAACGGAATACCGGCCTTTTCCAGCGCCGCGACGAGCAGATTATGCGCGCTGGTGCCCTTGCCGACACCGACGCGCTTGCCCTTGAGATCGGCGACGGACTGGATCGGCGACGCCGGCTTGACGAAGATCGCCTCGCCCTCGCCATTCGACGGCAGCGCTGCCGCATAGACGATGTTGGCGCCGGCCGACTGGCCGAAGATCGGCGGTGCGTCGCCGGTCCAGCCGACATCGATGGCGCCGACATTGAGCGCCTCGACCAGCGGCGGCCCGGCGGTGAACTCGACCCATTTGACCGCCACGCCCTTGTCTTCAAGGGCCTTTTCGATCACCTGCTGCTGCCTGGCGATCACCGGCAGGCCGGTCTTCTGATAGCCGATGCTGAGCTGCTTCAGCTCCTGCGCTGTGGCGCCGGATGACACGGCAACCGTCGCCGCCAGCAGGCCGATGCCGAAAACACGTCTCGTTAGATTGAACATTGATCCCTCTCCTTCGCTGCGGATCGGCGCCGGAAATGGCCTCGCCGGTCGGAAGATGGATCAGGCTAGGTAGTTCTATAAATTTAGTAGAGGAATGATTTTGCGAGTTGGAGCGGGGGTGGGGAATTATCTTCTACGGTAACCCAGAATTCGTCATCCTAGGGCGGAGCAAGGAGCGAAGCGACGCGCGCAGACCCTAGGATCCATGCCGTGACATTGGCCTTAGAATGCAGCGGATCAGAATGGCGCTTGCGCGCCCACCAACGCGGGCTACCCTTCAACCATGACCGGCTACGTCTACATGACCGCGAGTCAGAAGCGCGGTACGATCTACATCGGCGTCACCAACGATCTCGGCCGCCGCATGCCGGAGCACATATCCGGTGAGGGCTCGCGCTTCACCAGCCGCTACGGCGTGCAACGCCTTGTCTGGTACGAGGAGTATTTCGATATCACCGATGCCATCCAGCGCGAGAAGTCACTGAAGCGCTGGCCACGCCAATGGAAGATCGAGCTGATCGAGAAGGCCAATCCAGAGTGGTTCGAGCTCTTTCGTGGAACCGGCTGGTAGGCGCTCGGTTTCTTTCACCGCCGGAGCATAACATCACCGTCGCGGCATGGATCCTAGGGTCTGCGCGCGTCGCTTCGCTCCTTGCTTCGCCCTAGGATGACGAAACCAGGGTTAGGCCGTCTTCGTGACATGAATCGTGCGCCCACCCCCTCACTGCGACCAATACTGCCAGGCCCAGTAAAAACTCTCGTCGCGCGGCGGCAGGCGGTTGCGCTCGGCGTCCCAGCGGACCGGCGTTGGCGATTTCGGTTGCTGTTCTGGCGGCTGGCTTTCCCTGGTCCAGGCGAGAAGCCAGTTACCGGCTTGGGCGAACAGCACGGCGGTGGAATGGGTTATCGTCATTCTCTCCTGCTCTTCTGGTTTCCAATCATTCGCGTCCCGCCCACGGGACGAGCACGCGCTCGATCCTGCGGATGGTGAATTCGAGCACGAAGGCGATGGCCGCAATCACCAATATGCCCATCACCACCACGTCGGTGACGAGGAACTGGGCGGCCGACTGGATCATGAAGCCAAGCCCGCGTGTCGCCGCCACCAGTTCGGCCGCCACCAGCGTCGACCAGCCGGCGCCGAGCGCGATGCGCAGACCGGTCAGGATCGACGGCAACGCGCTGGGCAGAATGACGTGGCGGACCACTTGTCGCTGGGTAGCACCCAGCGAGCGCGCCGCGTTGATGCGCTCCTGCGAGACGCCGCGAACGCCGGACGCGGTCGACAGCGCCACCGGCGCCAGCATGGCGATGGCGATCACCAGGATCTTCGACGGCTCGCCGATGCCGAACCAGATGATGACCAGCGGCAGGTAGGCGAGCGGCGGGATAGGCCGCAGGAATTCCAGCAGCGGATCGAAGATGCCGCGCCCGATCGTGCTGATGCCGATGGCGAGACCAACCGGCACGCCAATGGCAAGGGCGGCGACCAGCGCGGCGAATACTCGCCACAGGCTGGCGACGGCATGCTGCAGCAGCGTAGCATCGACGAAGCCGTCACGGGCGACGGTGATGAACTTGTTCCACACCGCGATCGGCGAGGGCAGGAACACTGGCGACACCAGTTGCAGGCGGGCCGACAGCGCCCACAGCGCCAGCACCACCAGGATGGTCACAGCGCTGACCGCGCGCGCGGAAACGCCTTTGCGCTTGGGGCTGGGTCGCGACCACGGCACCGACAGGCCGTCCGCCTCATCGATCTTGTGTCCCGGCCGCTCGGTGTAGGAGGTAACGGTCATGCCGCCTCTCCTTCGAAGATCGCGTCGGTCAACTCGCCGCGTGCCACCGCAAAAGCCGGATCGGCCTTGATGGTGCGGATGGCTTCTCCCGATGCGTAGCGCCTGGAGAAGCCGGGTTCAAAAGTCCGCACCACGCGGCCCGGGCCGGGCGCCAGAACGACGATGCGGGTGGCCAGCACCAGCGCCTCCTCGATGCCGTGCGTCACCATCAGCACGCCGACCTCGCTTGCCGTCCATAAATCGAGCAGCGTCGTCTGCATGCGTTCGCGCGTCAGCGCATCGAGCGCGCCGAGCGGTTCGTCGAGCAGCAGGAATTCCGGTTCGGCGGCGAGCGCCCGGGCCAGGCCGACACGCTGGCGCATGCCGCCGGAAAGCTCCCAGATGCGCTTGTCGCCGGCGTCGGTGAGCTTCACCAGCGCCAGCAACTCATCGGCGCGCCGCGCCCGCTCGGCTGGCCTGACACCGCGCAGCCTGAGCGCGAAGGCAACGTTTTCGCGCGCCGTCAGCCATGGAAACAGCGCGTCGTTCTGGAACACCACCGCCCGGTCCGAACCAGGTGCTGTGATCGGCTTGCCGTTGATGGAGGCGCGCCCGCGTGCCGGCGCGACAAGGCCGGCGGCGACGTTGAGCAGCGAGGTCTTGCCGCAGCCGGACCGGCCCACCAGCACGACGAAGTCGCCCTTGGCGACATCGATCGACACCAGCTCGACGGCGGGCGCCGCCTGGCCGTCATAATGGATCGAGACTTTGTCCAGTACGAGATGGGGGTCCAGTACGAGATGGGGGTCGAGCACGAGATGCGGCATGGATGCCTCGCAATTTCGTTGAAATCCGACGGCCCCGGCGCTCGTCAGCGGTTCCGGGGCAGTCAGCACGCGGCGTCAGGGAAGAAGCGCGCGGGCCGGGTTCAGAGCAATTCCAGGAAACTGTGAAGCGGTTTTCCGTCCGGAATTGCGTTAAGCGAGTACTAGTTCGAGGCGAGCGCCTCTGTGACGTATTTCGACGACACGTATTTCGAATAGTCCGGCAGCACGGCGTCGATCTTGCCTTGCTCCTTGAGGAAGGCGGATGTCGCTTCCACCGCCTTGACCGTGCCGCCGCCGAGGAATTTGTCGGAGGCCTGCTCTTCCAGCGTCGGGAAGACATAGCCCTTGAGCAGCTGCGGCACTTCTTCCAGCTTGGCGCCGGTGAGCTTGGCGATCGCGGCTGCCTGCGGCGACGACACCGACCAGGCGTCGGGCTTGGCCAGGAACTCGGCATAGGACGCGCCCGTCACCTTGACGAAGTCGCGCACCGCTTCCGGGTTCTTTTCGGCGAAGTCGGTGCGCACGATCCAGGCGTCGAAGGTTGGCGCGCCCCAGGCGGCGACCTGCGAGGAATCCACCACCACCTTGCCCGTCGTCTTGATCTGGCCGAGCGCCGGATCCCAGACATAAGCGGCGTCGATGTCGCCGCGCGAAAAGGCGGCGGCGATTTCCGGAGGCCTGAGATTGAGGATCTCGACCGACTTCGGATCCACGCCCTCATGCTTCAGCGCGGCGAGCAGGCTGTAATGCGTCGTCGAGACGAAGGGCACCGCGACCTTCTTGCCGGCGAGGTCGGCGACTTTCTCGATGCCGGCGCCGTTGCGCGCCACCAGCGCCTCGGATTCGCCGATCAGGCCGACGATGAAGATGGTCTGGATCGGCAACTCGCGGCTCGCCGCCGCCGCCAGCGGGCTCGAGCCGACATAGCCGATATCGACCGAACCGGAAGCGACCGCAGCGATGACATCGGCGCCGGAATCGAATTTGCGCCAGTCGATCACTGCCTTCGTCGCTTTTTCATAGGCGCCGTCGGCCTGCGGCACTTTCGAAGGCTCGACCACCGTTTGATAGCCGATGGTGATCTTGAGGTCGTCGGCATGGGCCGGGCCGAGGAAGGCCGCGCCGGCAAGTGCCGCCGACGAGAGGAGAACAATGCGTCGCGAAATGGTGGACATGGAGGGCTCCTGAAAAGAGAAAAATCGGAATGCCCCATGATAGTCCGCTAATTCTATTAGGTTTGTAGAGTTAAATCCTTCCAACCGAGGCGGGCTTGTTAGAAAAAAGCTGTCGGTGGGGCGGTGGTGAAGCGGATAGGGTGGCTGCGTCGGGCAACGTCGGGGCATTGCAAAAGGCAGAACTTTTGATGCCGGCGGGCCAGCGCCCCCCTCTGTCCTGCCGGACATCTCCCCCTCAAGTG
>NZ_RZTB01000119.1:0-17380 GCF_003997735.1 Mesorhizobium sp. M7A.F.Ca.MR.148.00.0.0
CGTGTCTCACTCCGGTGCTTGCTTTCAAATTCAAATCTGCCTGAAAGGCGCAAAGGTAGGTGCTCTATGGCGCCCCCCTCTGTCCTACCGGACATCTCCCCCACGGGTGGGGAGATTGGCTGTCACCACCGCCTTCGCCAATCTCCAACGTTGCAGGACGAGAGCCGGCGCCGGAACTGCCAATCTCCCTCCTTGTGGGGAGATGTCCGGCAGGACAGAGGGGCGCGCCATAGAGTGCTGATTTTGAACCGTCCGCACTTCAGCCAAGCATGCTCATGCCACACGCGTAACCGACACTTCGCCGAGCACGAAGACCTCACCGCTCAGCAGGCGCAGCTCGATCTCGCCGGTCGCGGTGTGGTTCCACTCAGCCCTACCCTCATCGACAAGTCCGCCGATGGCAGCCATGACTTGGGATTTCGCCTTTTCGGCGCGTTTGCCGGCGGCGGCGGTGCGGGCGGTCCGATTGGTGACGCTGTCATGAGATCTTGCCATCGCGCGCATGCTTGGCCGTCATCTCCGCGCGGATCGGTAGGCGCTGTCAGATTCGCCGGCCTCACGCTCCAGCAGCGCGCGTTTGCGCTCCGCGCCCCAGGCGTAGCCGGACAGGGCGCCGTCCCTGCGGATCACGCGGTGGCAGGGAATGGCGACGGCAAGGCTGTTGGCGGCGCAGGCGGCGGCGATGGCGCGGGTCGCCTTCGGCGCGCCGATGCGCTGCGCGATCTCGGCATAGGAAACCGTGCGGCCGACGGGGATGTCTTGTAATGCCTGCCAGACACGCTGCTGGAAGGCGGTGCCACGCACGTCGAGCGGCAAATCGAGACCGAGCGCCGGAACCTCGACGAAACCGACGACGCGGGCGACCAGCGCCTCGTAGTCGCGGTCGCCACCGATCAGCCGTGCCCTGAGGAAACGGTCCTGCAGGTCGCGCACCAGCGCGTCGGGATCGTCGCCGAGCAGGATCGAGGCGACGCCCTTTTGACTGGACGCGACCAGGATGGCGCCGAGCGAGGTCTCGCCGACGGCGAAGCGGATCTCTTCATCGGCGCCGCCGGCGCGATAGCGCGTCGGCGTCATGCCGAGCATGCCAGTGGATTTCTCATAAAAACGTCCGCTCGAATTGAAGCCGGCATCGTAGATCGCCGTCGTGACGCTGGCGCCGTCTTCCAGGCCCTGACGAACCTTGGCGGCGCGGTGCGCGGCGGCATAGTCCTTCGGTGTCAGCCCGGTGGCCGCCTTGAAGATACGATGGAAATAACCGGCGCTGCGGCCGGCGGCATCAGCCAGCTCAGCGAGCGACGGTTCTTCCTGGCTCTGCTCGATCCTGCGGCAGGCAGCGGCGACCATCGCCGCGTTGCCGGCCTCGAGCGACGGGCCATCCGGGTCGCAGCGCCGGCACGGGCGAAAGCCGGTGGCCCTGGCCTGATCGAGCGTGTCGTGCAATTGCACATTTTTCGGATTGGCGCGCCGAGACGGGCAGGAAGGCCGGCAATAGACACCGGTCGTCGCCACCGAATACCAGAATGCGCCGTCGGCGGATTTGTCGCGCACGACGATTCGCGCCCAGCGCGGATCGTCGGCGGCTTGCAGCGGCGCGGATTTCAGATTTTTCGCCAGGGTAATGAACATGGCCGGCATTGAAGCCGCAGGAAGCCGGTCTCGCCACCCGTTTCCTGACGTTCTCGCAACTCTGATCGAGGCCTATGAGGACAAGCACTACCCGATTGAAGCACCCGATCCCGTTGAAGCCCTTCATTCGCACATGGAACTGTTCAACTTGGCGACGAAAGGCTCTAGCCGAGGTAATCGGGTCATCGCCCCGGGCGACCGAGGTGCTGAACAGAAAGCGGGCGCTTACCCTGGATATGATCTTCAAACTGAACAAGGAATGGAACATTCCTGCCGAGGTCCTCGTGCAACCCTATCACCTTGCAAATGATAGGGGCCGCAAACGCGCCTGAGCTGTCGCCAGATCGGCCGACGAATGGACGTGGGAGTCACCGGAAGCCGACCCGGTATGGGTATGCCTCCCGGCAACGCTGCCCAGATATGATCATCATTGTGGTGCCGGGTCGGGAATGGCCAACCCTCTGTCGGCAACGTCCTGGCTCGCTTGCGGCAAGATGAAGCGTCCCGTTACGTACCAGAGCAGGGACACCACGAGAATCGAGAGATAGCCGTCCACGGCATAGTGCCAGCCGGTGTAAACCGAACCGAACAGGATGAAGGCCGCGAAGGACCAGCCGGCGATTGCCCACCGGCGGCCGAATCGAGCCAGGAAGAACGCGTTGAGCGTGGCGAACGCGACGTGCATGCTTGGCATGGCGGAGATGCCGCCGCCGAGTTCCGGGCGGCCACTCTGGTAGGCTGTAAACAGGTAATCGGCGTACAGATGGACCGACGCGCCGTAGCCCTTCTGCGCCAGAGCGGCCTGCAGCGCGACAAACCGGTCGCCGCCGTAGATTTGGTCGTGAAATATCGGGCCGGCGGACGACAGCAGGGTCGCGAGAACGGTGCCGCACAGCATCGTGGTCAGCGCGAATGCCCATAGGTAGCGCAAACGCCCGACCGGATTGTTCCAGAAGGCGACGAAGAGCACGGCGCCGAACCATTGCAGAAGCCAGCCATATCCATAGCCGGCGAAAATGGCGACCGACACCGGTTCGGAAACGATGCTGTGCGCCCATGTCCAGGGATCGGCGCCATGCAGCCGAAGATCGAGGTCCGCCAGGGCGCGGTCGGCGTAGAACGGCACCATGTCCGGGATGGCGACCTTCAAGGTGGTGAATGCGGTGACGCCGAGAAAGAACAAGAAGATGACGGGTGCGGCTGCAAGCCAGCGGTGCCTGAGTACGCCGAGGATGAACCTCGTCGGCGCATGCCGGGCAAATGCCAGCCCCGCCACACCAAGGCCCGCCGCCAGAAGCGCGGGCAGGAAAAAGGCGAACGGCTTGGCATAGGATTGCGCCAGATGCAGGTAGCGGTCCGGCTGCAGGCAAACAGCGGTCACGGCATAGGTCAGACACAAGGCAACCAGCAGCCAGCCGCTCCTGGTTGTCGCGATGTCGAGGTCAATGATGGCAGTTGGGCGGCGATTGTTGCCGCGCTGACCTGTGTGCTCACTCATCGAAGGACATTCCGCCAGTTGTCCAAAAAAATAATTGGGTTATTTCGCAGGCGATATATTACCATCAGGTTACACTTGCGGGCAATAGATCTCTAAATATTAGACCGATAGAATGCTTGTTGGCAAAGAGCCTGTTTACGAAAGCGTCGCGCCGCAACGCTCTGCCGTCATTGTCGGTTTTCAACGGCTGCAGGCTGCCTCGCCATCGGGCTTCGGCTAAGCTTGAGGGAGCCATCGCCTGGGTTGGCGATGGCCCTCTTTCAACATACCGTTCGATCAGGCGGCCTTGATCAGACCGAGTTGGGTGAGGGCGGCGACGCCGTCATCAAGGCCGATCTCTTCGACGATCCTGCCGTCGACTACTTTCAGCACCGTAGTGCCGGTGAAGCGCATGATGCGGCCGGTGACGGCCGGCAGCGAGCCGGCGAGGAAATCGCCGAAGGCCGGGCCGGTATGCGTGCCGCCGCCCTCCCACTGGCCGACGACATAGTCGCCCTCGGCAATCAGGTCGGCCGTGGCCCAGAAGTTGAGGTCCGGGAAGGCGGTGCGGAAGTCGGTCATGAAGGCCTTGATGTCGTCGCGGCCGCGGCGCGGCTCGTGCAGCGAGTATTTCAGCAGCATGTCGGGTGCCGCGATGTCGTCGACGACGGACAGGTCGCAGCTTTCACCCCAGAAGTCGGTGAACCATCTGACGACGACGGCCTTGTTGTCTTCTTGTCTGGTCATTGGAAGATCCTCTTGTCTCTGCAATGTGATCATCGGCGCCGCCGATGATCCGGGATCACCGGATTGGCCGATGACCTGGAGCCATGACTAGGAACATCCGGCCGATGCGAAACTCCGGTTCTTGCCGGCCAATCGAAGAGCAGAGGCGGCAGGTGAGGAGCCAACAAAGCAGCCCGCCATCGCCGTGGTAACTGTTTCTTCTCTGGTTTTGCCGCAGATTGCCCTGCGGTGGAGCAGGCGAAGCAGACGATGGCGCGTCAGGGCAAGAAAAGTCGCAATGGAACGTTCTGGGCCAAGGCCCTGGAGCGCGCCCATCTTGGTGTCTGGGACTGGGATCTTGTAACCGGCGACTGCTTCTATTCCGCGACCTGGGCGCGGATGCTGGGCTACGATGAGAGCGAACTTGCCAACACCAGCGACCTGTGGCTGCAACTGACCCATCCCGACGACCGCGAGCGGGCGCTGGCCAGCGGCGACCGCCACATTGCCGGCCTGACCGACGCCATCGAGACCGAATTGCGGCTGAAGCACAAGCAGGGACACTGGGTGTGGGTGCTCGATCGCGGTGGCGCCGTCGAGCGCGACGCGATGGGAAAGCCGCTCAGGCTGATGGGTGTGCAGACCGACATCTCCAGGCAGAAGGCGGCCGAAGCCGAACTCGAGCAGGTCAATGTGCGCTTCCGCCTGGCGCTCGCCGCCAGCGGTACCGGCATCTGGCACCACGACCTCGCCACCGGCAAAAGCTATTGGGACGAACGCACCAGGGAGATTTTCGGGCTTGTCTCCGACACCGCCGAAGTCGAGCGCGACCACTGGTTCGGCTATCTGCATCCGGACGATAAGGAGGCCGCGTCGCGCACGCATCTGGTGCCGCTCGAAACGGACAAGGTCACCGCCGTGCAATACCGCATCGTCCGGCGCGACGGAGAGGTCCGGCACATAGAATCCCTGCTGCGTTTCATCGCCGACCCGCAAATCCCGGACCGCCGGCTGGCGGGGCAGATCCTGGGCACGGTGCGCGACATCACCGAAGACAAGCAGCGCGAGCAGGAGCTTGCCTATGCGGCCCGCCATGACGCGCTCACCGGTCTCTTGAACCGCGCCGCGTTCGACCGGCTGCTGGCCGATCACATCGCGGCCCCGCAGTTGCTGCCGCTTTCCGTGTTCTACGTCGATCTCGACTACTTCAAGGCGCTCAACGATTTTGCCGGCCACGCGGCCGGCGACCTGGCACTGAAAAGCGTTGCCCTAGGCATTCTGGGCTGCCTTCCCCCGACGGCGCATGCCGCGCGCCTGGGCGGTGACGAGTTCGCGCTGCTGATGCCCAATTGCGATACGGCGCAGGCCGGGAGGCTGGCCGACGCGGTACTTGCCGCGGTTCGCGATGCCGAACTAGGATCGACGGCCACGTCGCGCAAGCTGGCGGCCTCGATCGGCATCGCTTTCGTCGATGACGCCAACACGACGGTGGCCGACGCGCTGGCCTGCGCCGACGACGCCTGCTACGCGGCCAAGGCCGCCGGGCGGAACCGATTTGCCGTCTTCTCCACCGATACGGCATCGGGTTCGGGTGGCCTCAACGCGGCGCGCGTCGTCGCCGATACGGTCGATGCCATGGAAGACGGAAGGCTGAAGCTGTTTGGCCAGGAAATCCATCGGCTGGGCCGTCCCTGGCTGGAAAGCCGCCATGTCGAAGTGTTGGCCAGGCTCGCCGCCCGCAACGGCCGGCTGGTGCCACCCGGCGAGTTCATTCCGGTGGCCGAGCGGTTCGGCATCGCGTCGCGGCTCGACCGCTGGATCATCCGCACCGCGCTGTCGCGGCATGGTGCCGCCTTGCGTTCGGGGGCGTTGACGCTTGGCTTCAATCTGTCGGCGCAGACGCTGAGCGACCCGCAGCTTTGGGACTTCGTGGACAACGTCATAGAAGAAACCGGGGCGCCGCATTCGGGCATCGGCTTCGAGATCACCGAAACCGCCGCCGTCACCAATTTCGACGCCGCCGAACAGTTTGTGCGCAAGGCGCGCGAGCGGCGCTGCCGGGTCAGCCTCGATGATTTCGGCGCCGGTATGAGCTCGTTCGAATATCTCCGGCGGTTCCCCGTCGACACGATCAAGATCGACGGTTCCTTCATCGAACACATCACGCAAAGCCGTTTCGATCGCGAGATCGTGCTGGCCATCACCAGCATCGCCCGCAGCCTCGGCTGTGACGTGGTCGGCGAGAAGATCGAACAGCAGGACACGCTGGCCATGTTGAGCGACATGGGCGTCGCCTTCGGCCAGGGATTTTTGCTGCACCGGCCAGAGCCGCTGGAACGAATTGTCGCGCGTGCGACCAAGGGAGCGACGGCCCGCAAGGCATCGTGATCCGGGTGCGGCGAGTTTCAGGCCAGGCCGAACTGACCTGAAACTCGCCGCATTCTATCCGGTTCGCCGCGCCGTCGATTGCGGAAACTCCAGCACTCCAGCCTCGGGTCGCCTGTGCTGCGCTTCCGTCACCGCTTCGATCAACAGATCGAGCGCTTCACAGGCCGCGCGACTCGTCTCGTCGTTGCCTTGCAGATAATGATAGGCTCGTTCGAGGTGGATGCGGGCGGCTGAAAAATCGCTGGTCAATGGTCCCTCCATGATCCCGCCCTAGAAGACCTTGCCGGAGACGAGGGAACGCCGGGTAAATATCCACAAGCGGCTTTTATTCAAATGCCGCCGAATGTTGCGGGGAGGCGCGCGGCGTTGATGCTGCCAATCTCCCCCCGTGGGGGAGATGTCCGGCAGGATAAAGGGGGGCGCTGTCCTGCCGACCTGAACAATCAGATTTTCGATCTGTTTCGCAGCCTGCACGCTTGATGAGATTGAAGATCTCCCCCACACGGGGGAGATTGGCGGCTTCACCGCCGCGTGATTAGACTGTCAACTTCCTGCGCAAGGTGAGACCGATGATCGTCCAGGCCTGCATCAACGGCGCGCGCGTGCGCGATTTCCACCCGAAGCTGCCGCTGACTGCCGAGGCAATGGCCAGCGATGCGGCAGCCTGCGTCGCCGCTGGAGCGGCCGAACTGCACATCCATCCGCGCGGCACTGACGGGCGCGAAAGCCTGGCAGCCGTCGACGCCACCGTGCTGGCGGTGCGCCGGACCTGCCCGGGAACACTGGTCGGCGTGTCGACCGGCGCCTGGATCGAGAACGACGTCGAGCGGACCCGCACGGCGATCGCCGGCTGGCGAGACCTGCCCGACTATGCTTCGGTCAACCTGTCCGAACCGGATGCGCCCGCCGTGATGGAACTGCTGCGCCAGCGTGGTGTCGGCATCGAGGCGGGGCTTGCCGTCGTCGCCGACGCCGAGCGCTTCGTAGCGCTTCCCGGCCACGACCAGGTGCTGCGCATTCTGATCGAGATCGACATCCCGGACCTGTCCGCTGCACTCGACGAAGCGCATGGCATCGTCGCCGTGCTCGAGCGCGCCGGGGTACGGCGGCCGATCTTGCTGCATGGCGTTGATGCAACTGTCTGGCCCTTCGTCAAGCTTGCGCATCGCAAGCGTTGGTCGACACGGGTCGGTCTGGAAGACGGCAAGACGCTCGCCGGTGGCAGGGCAGCCAAGGACAATGCGGAAATCGTCGCGGCGGCCGTTACGATTTTTCGCGGTGCGCCTGCGGTCTGATCGACGCCTCAGTCCTGTCCGCCGACCGGTGCGCGGCAGCGCATCGGTGAGCAGGAATTCCTTCGATCATGCCGGCGACGGGCGCGCGTAGATGCTCGCCGTTGCTCAGGCCGCCCGGGCGGCGATGTCTGGGTGTCGGCAGCAGGTTCGCCGACACGAGGACCGCTTCCTGCATCGGCTGACGAAGAAAGAGCGCGCAACGCTGCTGCGCCTCTTGCGCCTGATCTGGACGGACGAAGGCTGGAGGGCGCCTTTTCAAGTAGACGTTTTGGCGATTGCTCAAAAAATCTTATCGATTACAGTCGAACCGCGTTGAGCAAGACTTTGCGCAACTGCCTTACATAGGGGGCGAGTCGATCGGATCGGTTCTGAAGCTGCTTTGGCTTTCCTGGCGAGAGCTGACCTGCGTTGCCGCCTTGCTGGCACTGGCAGGATGTGGCCCGGCTGACGTAAATTTTGCCGACTGCGTTGGCCAAGTCGCCGGTAGCGCTCGGCAAATGGAGGCCTGCACATACGTCATCGACGACGCGGCCAGACGCGTTGATGAGCGCAGCACCGCTTACCTCAGGCGCGGCGCTGGCTGGAGTATGAAGGGCGACGATGGCCGCGCAATCGCCGATATCGATCAGGCAATCCGCCTCGAACCCGCGCAGGTCGACGCCTACTTGAATCGGGGCCTGATCGAGGTCCACAAAGATGATTTCGACCAGGCTATGGCCGATTTCGAGAAGGCGATCGGCATCGATCCAAAACGCGCCGACGCCTACAACGGTCGAGGCTATGCCTGGTTCAGAAAAGGCGACAATGATCGTGCTCTTGCCGACTACACTAAGGCGCTCGATCTCGACCCGAAACGAGTCGAAACCTACAACAACCGGGGTGCCGCATTTGCGGCCAAGGGCGACTTGGATCGCGCTATGGCCGATTTCGATCAGGCCATTGGCCTCGACCCCAAGTTTGCGAGTGCTTACTACAATCGAGCGATGGCATGGATTGCCAAGGGCGACTATGACCATGCCATGGCCGACAGTGACCAGGCGGTCAGCCTCCATCCGAGTGCAGATGCCTACACCAATCGAGGTCTGATTTGGGCGACCAAAGGCGATTACGACCGCGCCATGGCCGACTACGACCAAGCCATGGCTCTCGATCCGAAGTACGCGGGCGCTTACTACAATCGAGGCCTGCTATGGTCGCAAAAGGGCAAGCAGGACCGTGCGATGGCCGACTACACCAAGGCAATAGAAGTTGATCCGAAATATCTCCGTGCTTACGTCAATCGAGGCGTGATTTTGGTGGATAAGGGCCAATACGACCGCGCCATCGTCGATTACGATCAGGCCATCACTCTCGATCCGAAATTAGGCATTGCCTACTACAACAGGGGCCGGGCCTGGTTTGCAAAGCACGACTACGACCGAACCATCGCGGACTATAGCCAGGCAATTACGCTCGGTCCGAAAGACAGCGCTGCTTACGGCAACCGCGGCCTGGCCTGGCATAGGAAGGGCAATGATGATCGCGCCATCGCCGACTACGACAAGGCGATTGGCCTCGATCCCAAAGATGCCAAATTCTATATCGGTCGAGGCGAGATTTGGCATAGGAAGGGCAATTACGACCGCGCCTTGGATGACTATAACCACGTCATCGATCTGGACCCGGCGTCCGAAGATTACGGCAACCGAGCCATGGTATTGTGGGCAAAGGGGGACTATGCCCGCGCCATCGCTGACTATGACAAGGCGACCAGTATCGATCCGAAATATGCCTATGCCTTTCTGGGTCGGGGCATCGTCTATTTGTATTCGGACACGCCTGCCAAGGCGCAGGTGGATTTCGAGCAAGGGGCGGGGCTGGCGCCCGACAACGCCTATTTTGCGATTTGGCTGGACATCGTGGAGCGGCGCAACGGAGCGGCGGGCCATTTGCAGGATGCAATCGGCAAGCTCGACATGACGAAGTGGCCGGCGCCGGTGGTTCGCATGCTGCTCGGCGAGAAGACGCCGGCCGAAACGCTGGCCGCCGCCGATGATCCGGACGCGGCTACGAAAACCGGACAGGTGTGCGAGGCCAATTTCTACACTGCCGAACTCAGCCAACTCCATGCATATAACGATGAAGCTTTGCGGCTTTACCGGCTCGCCGCCAGCGATTGCCCGAAGGATTTCTATGAAAGCATCGCCGCCAACGCCGCGCTTCGCGCTCTGGCGCCATGAGGCGAATGTAGCGGCGCAGAATAGGCCCTACCCTTCATCCAAGAGCTATCCTGATCGCCTTATCGACCACCGGATGGAGGCCACTGGCCTGGAAGGACAGCCGGTTGCCGGAGCCGACATTGCTGGTCATGGCGATGGTCAACCCCGAGATCGGATCGTGCAGCATCACGGCGACATAGCCGGGAATGCTGCCCTGGTGGCCGTAGAAGGCGCGGTCGGCATAGATGCTCTGGAACATGCCGGCACCGGTTTCGCGCATGCGAGTGCCTGGAAAGCTTGCCGGCACACGGTGCTCAAACATCTCGGCGAAGAACGGTGGCGACAGCAGCTTTCCGGAAAACAGGCCGCGCATGAAACCCACCATGTCGGACGGCGTCGACACCATGTCGCCACAGCCATAGGCAGCGCCGAACGGGAAGGAATCGGAAGAATCCTGCAAGTCGTCGGAATAGGGCAGCACGCCGTCCATGCGCCACATCTCGCCGCCCGAGGCGATGTCGGTGGGAGCATTCGCTGGCGGCGGGGGGCGGTGGTAGTAACCACGCACCATCGACTTTTCCGGAAAGGCTTCGGTGGCCGGCGACCAGGTGTTTGTCAGGCCGAGCGGGTGCAGCACCGCGCTTCTGACATAACCGCCCAGCGACTGGCCGGAGACAGCCTCGATCACCATGCCGGCCAGAACATAGCCGGTGTTGTTGTAGACGGCGGGCCCGCCCGGCGCCTTCTGCTTGTCGGAAACGAAGGCTATGTCGACCAGCTGTTGCGGCGTCCATTGCCGGCTCGGATCCATCGGAATGTAATATTCGAACTCGGGCAGGCCGCTGCGGTGGTTGATCAGCTGGCGCACCGAAATGTCTTTTGCTCCTGGGAGGTCGGGAAACCAGGAGGCGATCGGCGCGCCTAGGTCAAGCTTGCCGTCCTGAGCGAGCTTGACCAATGCGGCGGCGACGAAGGTCTTGGTGCAACTGCCGATCTTGAACAGGCGGTCGGGCGAGACGGCAATGCCATGCTCCCGGTCGGCGAGGCCGACGGTGATGGCGGTTGGTGCGGCGCCTGTGGAGTAGGCGAGCGAGGCGCCTACCGCGCCATCGGTGAGATAGGTCTTGAGTAGGGCGTTCAGGTCTTCACGCATGGATTCTGCTTTCGCCGCCAAATTACTGGTTTTATTCATGTCGGTGCGCCCTCGGGCCAAGCCCGAGGGCAGGGTCGCCAAGCTTCACTCCGTCATATCGACCGCGGCAAAGTTCTGCCGGCCGAAGGGGTCGAGCACGTAGTTGAGCACGCTCTTGCGGATCGGGATCGCCACCACCGAATGGGCGATCGGCGCCACCGGCACCTCGACCTTCAGGATCGCTTGCGCCCTGGCGTAGATGTCGGCGCGCTGTTTCGGATCGGCGGCGACGCGGCCGTCCTGCAGCAGTTTCTCGAAGGCCGGATCGCACCAGCGCGAGCGGTTGGAGCCGCCCTTCACGCCGTCGCAGGACAGCAGGTAGCTCAGCATGTTGTCGGGGTCGCCATTGTCGCTGCTGCCGCCGAGCAGATAGGCGTCCTGTTCGCCCGCCGCGGTGCGCTTGAGATATTCGCCCCATTCAAAGCTGACGATCTCGGCCTTGACGCCGACTTTCGCCCAGTCGGCCTGGATCATCTCGGCCATGCGCTTGGCATTGGGATTGTAGGGCCGCGATACCGGCATCGCCCACAGGCTGACTTTCAGGTCGCTCTCGTGGCCGGCTTCCTTCAGCAGCGCCTTCGCGCCATCCGGGTCATAGTCGATGCCGGCATCGGTGACGGCGCCGATCTGCGCCGGCGGCACGACGCTGCCGGCGACCGTGCCGGCGCCGGCATAGACGGCGTCGACGATCGCCTTGCGGTCGACGGCCTTGGCCAGCGCCATGCGCACGCGCACATCGCCGAGCGGCTGATGTTCGACATTGAAGCCGAGAATGCCGATGTTCTGGCCCTTGAGGTCGAGCACGGTGATGTCGGGATCGGTGCGCAAATCGGCGACTGCACTGGGCGGGGGCGGGGCGGCGACCTGGCACTCATTGGCCTTAAGACGCTCGACGCGCGTGGTCGGTTCGGGCGTGACGGCGAACACCAGAGTGTCGATCTTCGGCGGGCCGCGCCAATAATTCTTGTTGGCGGCGTAGCGGATCTGGCTGTCGGGCACATAGGCCTGCAGCACGAACGGGCCGGTGCCGACGGGCTCGCTATCGATCAGTTCCGGCGTGCCGGCGGCGACCATCTTTTCGGTCTGCTCCAACGACAGGATAGAGAGATAATCGAGCGCAATGCCGGGCAGGAAGGTGACGTTGGCCGCCGTCAGGGTGAAGCGCACGGTGTGGTCGTCGACCTTGTCGATCTTGTCGATCAGCGTGCCCATGCCCAGTGCGTTGAAGTACTCGTAAGCGCCGCCGCCGAGCTTGTGGTAGGGATTGCTGGCGTCGCGCTGGCGGTTGAAGGTGTACAGCACGTCGTCGGCATTGAACTCGCGCGACGGTGTAAAGTGGTCGTTCGACTGGAATTTCACGCCGTGGCGTAGGTGGAATGTGTAGGTCTTGCCGTCGGCTGAGACTTCCCAGCTTTCGGCCAGCGCCGGCCCGACCTCGGTCGTGCCAGGCTTGAACTCGACCAGCCGGTTGAAGATCGTCTTGGCGGCGGCATCCATAGTGGAGTCCGCCGTGCCGATCGCCGGGTTGAAGGTTTCGGGATTGGCTTCCGAGCAATAGACCAGGGTTTTGGCGTAGGCCTGTCCGCCAAGAAGGACGGACGAGGCCAGCAAGGACGAGGTAAGGACTGCGCGCAGAACGGATTTCATCGCAAACGCTCCTGATGACACTTTACGGGTTGAGGGAATGGGCAGGCCGGTGAAGTTCATGGCGTCGCCGCCGGGGTGATGAAACGGCCGGGCGCAAGCGCGGCGGAGGTGATACCGCGTGCCGTGAGATTGTCCGGCAGCGGTTGGCCGCGCAGCAGCGCCGAACCCAGCCGCGCCAGCGTCAGCGACACCTGGAAACCGTAGCCGCCCTGGCCGCCGAGCCAGAAGAAGCCGGGCAGGCGAGGGTCGAAACCGATGACCGGCGTGCGATCGGGCGAAAAGGTGCGCAGGCCCGCCCAGGGCGTCGACGGACGGCCGATGCGCAGCGACGTCGCCTGTTCGATGCGGTCGACGGCGATGGCGACGTCGATGTCTTCCGGATAGGCGTCGCAGGGTTCGGAATCGGTCTCGTCGGCCAGCGAGCCGATCAGCCTGCCGGCATCGGGCTTGAAGTAGAATTGTTCATGCAAATCGACCACCAGCGGCCAGGCGCTGATGTCGGTGGCGGCGGGCGGATCGAAAAGGAAGGCGGTGCGGCGCTTCGGCCGGAAGCCGAGACCGGAGAGACCGGCCAGCCCGGCGACGACATCGACCCAGGCGCCAGCGGCGTCGACGACGATGTCGGCCTGGTAGGCGCCGGCATTGGTGGTGACGCTGAAGCCATTTGCGACGCGGGAAATCTCCAGCACTTCCTCGCCGGTGCGGATCACGCCGCCGCCGGCCTTGAGCGCGGAGGCTGAAGCTGCAAGCATCTTTCCCGTGTCTACATCGAGCGCGCCGGGTTCATGCACGCCGCCGCAGGTGGTTGCCGTGGCGATGACCGGCACCAGCGCGGTGACTTCTGCTGCTGACAGGCGCCGTACGCTCGGCACCAGCGCCTGCATCTCGGCCGCCATGCGGTCGACGGCTGCACTGTCTTCGACACCGCCGACGTGCAGCGCGCCGCGCCGGTGGGCGGCGAAGCCGCCATTGACGATCGCTTGCCGGCTGGCCAGCGACAGCGCCCGCACCAGCGCATTGCCATAGGTTTCGGAAAACAGCGCCGCGGAGCGGCCGCTGGCGTGATAGCCGAGATGCGGCTCGCGCTCGAGCACGGTGATCTCGGCCCAGGATTGCACGGCCGCCGCCAGCGAAAGGCCGGCAATGCCGCCGCCGATGACGACGATTTTTTGAGGAGACTTGGACTGCATGTCCTAGGGGTAGAAATAATTTCGTATCCAGTCAATATTTAGCGTATAAGAAAATTGTAGCGTTGTTGATGGCGGCAGGGAGTTGGACTACCTAGGGTAGACTGGCGGCTCGGTGGCCGCGCCACGGAGCTGACGATGTCGGAGCAACCGAACCTCGGTGATTGTCTGCGCGGCTTGAGGAAGACGCATGGCTGGACCTTGCAGGAGGTCAGCACGCTGACCGGCGTCGCGGTGTCGACGCTGTCCAAGGTCGAGAACGACCAGATGTCATTGAGTTACGACAAGCTGCTGCAGATCTGCGAGGGGCTGGGCATCCATGTCACCGAACTGCTCAGCGGCGACCGCAAGCAGCCGTCTCCGCGCACCCGCCGCTCGGTGACCTCTCAGTCCAACACGCTGCGCCAGCTGACCCGCAACTACGATTACCGCTATCTGGCCACAGATCTGGTGCGCAAGCGCATGGTGCCGATCCACGCCTATGCGCGCGCCCGCACGCCGCAGGAATTCGGCCCGCTGACCAGGCATGCCGGCGAGGAATTTTTGATCGTGCTCAAGGGCGAGATCGAGCTGCACACCGACCAGTACGCGCCGGTGCGGCTGAAACAGGGCGACAGCGTCTATATCGATTCCACCATGGGTCACGCCTATCTGTCGGTGGGCGAGGGCGACGCCGAGATGCTGTGCGTCTGCTCCGGCGACGAGCCTGACATGGAGGGCGCGCTGCTGAGCGTGCTGGAGACGGTGGAGGGGTAGGGGCTGGTCCCAACCCTCCACGTTGGTGCCGCCCCTCATCTGGCTGCCGCCATCTTCTCCCCGTAAACGGGGAGAAGGACGATCCTATCGACGGGCGGCGCTGGCTCCAACAATTGAGCGGCTCCGCTACAGCGCAACTACACGTCCCATTCCCCGCCGAACCGCCTCGCGGTAGGCGAGATCGGCGGCCACCATGTCTTCCATGGCGACGCCCATGGCCTTGTAGACGGTGACCTGATCGGCGCTGACCCGTCCCGGCCGCCGCCCGAGCAGCATGTCGCCGAGCTCGATTCCGGCTTTCGGATCAATGCCCGCCAGTTCGCAAGAGCCGACCGGCGTCGGGGCAAAGGCATCCCTGGTCTCGACGAACAGGCTGGCCCGGCCGACAAGCTCGACCGGCAATTCGCCGCCCGGCGGGGCGACGCCTACCGACGAGACATGGGTGCCCGGCCGCACCCATTCGGCCGAGATCACCGGCGCATAGGAATGCGTTGCCAGGCAGACGACGTCGGACGAACGCACCGCGGCCTCGATATCGGCGACGGCAACGACACCCGGATGTTGCGCGGCAAGTGCTTGCGCATCTGAAAATTCCTTGGAGACAACGCGGATTTCGGCGAAATCGCGCACCAGCGGCAAAAGATGCAGATGCTGGCCGGCCTGCACACCGGCGCCGACCACCGTCGCGACCTTGGCGTCGCGGCGGGCGAGTTCACGCACCGAAAGCACGGCCGAGCCGGAGGTGCGCACGGCGGTGATGTAGGTGCCATCCATGACGCAGACCGGCATGCCCGTCTGCGGGTCGAACAGATGGATGGTGGCGAGGTGGCTGGGGATGCCTTTGACGACGTTGCCCTCGAAGACGTTGACGATCTTCACTGTCAGATGCATGCCCGCCATCCATGCCGACATCGCCAGCGAATAGCCGACCTGCGGAATGTCGAGCTGCGGCCGTGCCGGATTGACCACCTTGCCGCCGGACAAGGCCTTGAAGCCGCCGGCGAGCACGTCGAGAAGCTGGCGCAGGTCGATGCAGGTTTTCACCTCGGCCTCGCTCAGGATGAGTACGGGCATGTCACCCTTGGCCTGGGCGCTGCGGGAGGTCGATATCGCTGATGTCATGGGATCCGCTTTCGTTGTCGGTTGCACGACAACGGTATTGCGGTCCGGGAGCGTGATGAAATATACTGCTTTTGCTATTTTGACGTGATTATCACGTGTGTTCTGGTCAAAAAGTGTGAATCCTGAAATGGACGATCTCGACCGTATCGACCGCTCGCTGCTGCGTTTGTTGCAGGAGGACGGCCGCCGCACGACGCTCGATCTGGCGCGCCGGGTCGGTCTGTCGCCGACCGGGGCGACGCAGCGCGTCAAGCGGCTGTTCGCCGAAGGCTTCATTCGCGCCGTGCGCGCGGTGCTCGATCCTGCTCGGATCGGGCAGGCGCAGCTCGTCTTCATCGAGGTGCGGCTCGACCACACGGCGCCGCATGTGTTCGACCGCTTCGCCGAGGCGGTTCTGCGGGCGCCCGAGATCATCGAATGCCACATGGTGGTCGGCGGCTTCGACTATCTGGTCAAGGCGCGCATCGCCGACATGGCGATGTTCCAGGATTTCCTGCAGCGCGTCATCCTGCCGCTGCCCGGGGGTGCGGGAGACACACACCTACGCTTCGATTGCCAATGTGAAGCCCGACGCCTTGCTGCCGATCTAGAGCGGCGGCCTTTCTCCCGCATCCAGCAACCATTGCCGCACGGCTTGCGTCGGCTCGGGGTGGCGCTTCTCGGCATCACGACATAAAAATCCTGCGTGCCGCGCATTTCGCCGCTGACGGGCTGAACCAGGCGGCCCGTGGCGAGATCAGCGGCTACGAGGAAGCGGCTGGCCAGCGCAATGCCCTGGCCGGCGACGGCCGCGTCGATGGCCAGGCCCGTCTGGTTGAAGCGCATCCGTTTCAATTCGGTCGTCATCTTCAGGCCGACCGCTTTCTCCATGAATTCCGGCCAAAGATTGTGGGCATCGTGCAGCAGCACATGGTGCTGGATTTCGGAGGCTGCGATTTCAGCAACACCTTCCGGTAGCAAGGCCGGGCTGCAGACGGCGACGATCTGCTGGGGAAACAGCAGGTCGACGATCAGCCCAGCGCCGAAGGGCGGGCGGCCTTGCCTGACCGCGATGTCGACGCCATCGGCTTGAAAGCTCGATAGGCTCTCGCTGGCCAGCACGCGCAAATCGACCAGCGGGTTGTGCGCGACGAAGTCGTGCAATCTCGGGATCAGCCATTTGGTAGCGAAGCTCGGCGTCACGCTGATCGTCAGCCGCGCCGGCTCGGGACGAAGCAGCAGCGTCGCCTCCGAGATCAGGTCGAAGGCGCGGCGGATATTGGGGACATAGGCGCGGCCCTCATCGGTCAGCGCCAGGCCGCGCGGCAGCCGCTCGAACAGCTTTGTGCCGAGATCGGCTTCCAGCCCGCGAATGTGCTGGGCGACCGCCCCTTGCGTGACATTGAGCTCTTCGGCGGCGATGCGGAAGTTGAGATGACGCGCCGAGGCTTCGAAGGCGCGCAGCGCATTCAACGGCGGCAGGCTGAGGAAGGCTTCGGGCATGCAGGAGTTTTTCTACAGGTTGATTTCAGGCATTCTGGTTCGAACCAGCGGGGAAAACCAGCTATATCAACGCTCAGCTCCCGAAAACACCGCTTGCGGTGCCCGCAAACCCTGAGAGGAAAATCCGATGAGTGTAGAAAAAGTAGCTGTGGTGGTGGCCGGCGGCAGCGGCATGGGTGCGGCGGCGGCCAAGCGGCTGGCGGCGGACGGCTTCAAGGTCGCCATTCTTTCGTCGTCCGGAAAGGGCGAGGCGCTGGCTGGGGAATTGGGCGGGCTGGGCG
>NZ_RZTB01000011.1:0-101183 GCF_003997735.1 Mesorhizobium sp. M7A.F.Ca.MR.148.00.0.0
ACTCCGTCGCTGCTTCGCAGCGCCACCTCTCCCCCCTCCGGAGGGAGAGGAAGGGAGCCAACCTTTCTAAAGCTCGCGCCTTTCCTCTACCCCGTCGATCGGGGGAGAGGTGGCTCGGCGAAGCCGAGACGGAGTGGGGGTCGATCTTTCATCGTGGGGCGAGGAACCCAGGTCCTGCTACTTCCAATTCTTGCGTCGCTCGAGCTCGGCGTCGGATGCTTCTCCTGTGACAAACGAGCCGACCTTGATCTCGCCTGATCGTTCGTAGGTCGCCATGATGACGCCTGTGCTGGTTGCCTGCGACTTGATGAGCTTGAAGGCGGCCGGCATCGCGCTGTCGCCGAACAGCCGCTTGCCCTTGCCCAGCAACAGCGGGAAGATCATCAGCCGAATTTCGTCGATCAGCCCGTTGGCGAGCAAGGTCTGGATCAGATCGCCAGATCCCTGGATGAGCAGGTCAGGTCCATCCTCCTGCTTGAGGCGGCGCAACGTCGCGACGATATCGGGTCCGAGCGCTTGCGTGTTCTGCCAGGTGAGGGTGTCAGGCCGATGCGTCGCCACATATTTGGTCGCGGGGTTGAAGGCATCCGCGATCGGATCCTTCTGATACGGCCAGTAGGCGGCGAAGATGTCGTAGGTTCTGCGGCCGAGCAGCAGGGCGAAAGGCTTGGAGAACAGTTCATCCATCGCCGCGCCCCCCGCCTCGTCGAAGTAATGGAAGGTCCAGCCGCCGAACTTGAAGCCGCCGACCGGATCCTCTTGCGGGCCGCCGGGCGCCTGCATGACGCCGTCGAGGCTGACGAATGTCGCAGAGATGATCTTTCTCATTCCAATGCTCCCGCTCTTCGGTCCACGCCGTCGTGGCCGGACTTCAGCCCAAGGACGGGCGACGAGCCACCGGTCCGACAGGACATATGAAATTTTGGCAAACCACCATCATTTGCGAGGCCCGGGATGGAGATCTTCCGACGAGAACCAGACATCGCCCGATATGGCGGTGGCGGTGTCGTCCGGCGCCCTGTCCTGCACCAGCCAGATCGAGCGGCTGCGCGCGGCCTGCTCGCGCGTCGGGATCCTCGACGCTGAGTCTGCGAGCGAGGCGCCGACGCAGGGAATGAACCACGACCGCATGAACGGATCGCAGGCGAAGCCTTTTTCGGTGCGGATCACCATCACCGCCAGCGGGACGCGCTCGGCCGGGCGCCAAGGGAAGATCATGCGGCCGCCGGGCCGCAGCGCCTTCAGCCACCCTGCTGGTGGCGCTGCGACGCCAGCATTGACGTAGATGATGTCGGATGGCGGCAGGGGCGTCGTCACCGCATCGCCATGGACGACCGTTGCATTGCCATATGCTTCGAGATTTTTGCGCGCCAGATCGGCCAGTTTTTCGTCGAGTTCGAAGCCGGTGACGGTGCCGCCTGGTAAAACCAGCCTGGCCAGCACGGCGGTGTAGTAGCCGGTGCCGGCGCCGATATGAGTGACGGCCTCGCCAGGTTTAGCCGCAAGCTTTCCGATCCACATGGCATGCAGGAAGGGCTCGCCATTGTTGATGCCCTTGTCGTCGTCGAGCGTCACCAGCACGTTCTGGTAGACATGGGCCGGGTCGGCGCTCGGCGTCGTGACCTTGCCGTTGCCGGCGATGACCGTCCACGGACCGGGACCGAGAAACGCTTCGCGCGGCACCTCGGCGAAAGCCGCTTCCAGGCGTGGGTCGGGCGAGCCGGCATGGGCGACCAGCAGCCGCGCGTAGAATTTCCTGATGTCTTCGATCCGGGCCATGCTGGGGGACAACATAGCGCGGATTGCCGATTTGTCGCGAGACTACCCTTTGCGCACGGTAGTCGATTTTAGAAGCGGAGCTTAGCCGATGCCGAACATGGTGTCGTAGAGCAGCTTGAAGTTGAGCCCCAGGATGACCGCGGCGACTACCCAGGCAAGGGCGGCGACGCCGCGCGGAATGGCGAGATTGCCCATCTTCTTCTTGTCGGAGACGAACTGCACCAGCGGGACGACCGCGAAGGGCAACTGCATCGACAGGATCACCTGGCTGAACACCAGTAACTGGCCGGTGCCCTTTTCGCCATAGAGCGCGGTGACGACCACCACCGGGATGATGGCGAGGCCGCGCGTCAAGAGCCGGCGTGCCCAGTTGGGGATGCGCAGGCGCAGGAAACCCTCCATGACGATCTGGCCGGCAAGCGTTGCGGTCACCGTCGAGTTCAGGCCGGAAGCCAGCAGCGCCACCGCGAACAGGATCGAGGCGATGCCAAGGCCGAGCAGCGGCGACAACAGCTCGAAAGCCTGGCCGATCTCGGCAACATCCTGATGGCCGGTGTTGTGGAAGGCGACCGCCGACACGATCAGGATCGCGGCATTGACGAACAAAGCCAGCATCAGGGCGATGGTCGAGTCCGTCGTTGCCCATTTGATGGCGTCGCGCTTGCCCTTTTCGGTGCGTTCATAGGCGCGGGTCTGCACGATTGAGGAGTGCAGATAGAGATTGTGCGGCATGACGGTGGCGCCGATGATGCCGATGGCGATGTAGAGCATCTCCGGGTTGGTGACGATCTGCGACGACGGCACGAACATGGCATGCAGGATCGAGCCGGCCGGCGGGGCGGCGACAAAGATCTGGATGGCGAAGCAGCTGAAGATGATGATCAGCAGCGTGACGACGAAAGCTTCGAGATAGCGGAAGCCCTTGTTCATCAGCAGCAGCACGAGGAAGGCGTCGAGCGCCGTCAGCATGGCGCCGCCGATAAGCGGAATGCCGAACAGAAGTTGCAGCGCGATCGCGGTGCCGATGACTTCGGCCAGGTCGCAGGCGATGATGGCCAGTTCGCAGGCAATCCACAGCACGAAGTTGACTGGACGGGGATAGTAGGCGCGGCAGGCCTGGGCGAGGTCGCGGCCGGTGGCGATGCCGAGTCGTGCCGCCAGCGCCTGCAAAAGGATCGCCATCAGGTTGGACAGCATGATGATGAACAGCAGCGTGTAGCCGAACTGCGCGCCGCCGGCGAGGTCGGTCGCCCAGTTGCCCGGATCCATATAGCCGACCGAGACCATGTAGCCGGGACCCATGAAGGCGAACAGGCGGCGGAACCAGACCCCCGAACTCGGAACGGCGATCGACGCGTTGACCTCGCGCAGGCTGGGCTCCTCGTCCTCGTCGGGCCTGGCGAACCGCCATGAGGAACGGGAGGCTGTGGCTTCGACTTCGGACATGGGGGAGGGCTTTCCGGGAGACTGGGCGATGTTCCCTAAAGCTATGCCATGGCTCAACATTATGCAATATGCTATATTTCATTGTCGGTGCTTTTTATTCTGCTGGCGGTATCGGGCGAACTCGCAATCGGAAGTCCGGTTGCACCTGTTGCGGAATGCAAATAAACGGCCTGAAGAATCAGAGCCCGTGCTATGAAAGCATGGATGGCAATAGTCCTGGGAGGAGCGCGTATTGGCGCTGAAGAACAGACCGGTCCCGCGCGAGCCGCTGCTCGACGCCGAAATTCATTCGGAGGGCTTCCGGCAGCAGCGCGAAGCGCGCCGCAGCGCGCTGGTCGAGGATTATGTCGAGCTGATCGCCGACCTGATCGAAGACGGCAACGAGGCGCGCCAGGTGGACATCGCCGCACGCCTGGGCGTCGCCCAGCCGACAGTGGCCAAGATGCTGACCAGGCTGTGCGCCGACGGCCTGGTGTCGAGAAAGCCCTATCGCGGCGTGTTCCTGACCGATGCCGGCCGCAAGGTCGCGGAGCAAAGCCGCATCCGCCATCAGACGGTGGAAGCCTTTTTGCGCTCGCTTGGTGTCAGCGCCGAGACGGCGCGCATCGACGCCGAAGGCATCGAGCACCATGTCAGCGCCGAGACGCTGGAAGCTTTCCGCAAGGCGATGACGGCGCGCTGAGCCGCCAGATTTCCGGCGCTGCCGGAACCGTGGCACGCCGGGCACGTTGCTCCCGACAGCGCGCGTTTTGTCGCGCGAACGGAGGAAGCGATGGGCATCGAACAAGCACCGACCGCAAAGGGCAAGCAGGCGGCCGCGGGACTGAAACAGGCGGCGGCGAGGGAGGAGCGCAAGACCGAGGCGGAAACCGGCCGTCCGCTTAAAAAGGGCGCGGCGCGTTTCGAGGAACGGTCGAAGAGCTCTGACGGCAAGAGCGCCGGCGCCAAACAGGAAGATTAGGCGTCTGACGTGATTGGCTGCAGGCCAAGGCCGCTGTTGGACGTGGTTTACGTCCTTTCTTGCGGCAGTGTCTATCGCCCTCCGCTATGGCTGCGGGCGTTCGAGCCTTTTGAAAGGTCCAGTGGACCTTTCAATTTGCCTGCGGCAAACCGTTCCCTCACTCCCTGACATCCTGCACCCAGCTGCGCGGGTGGCCGTCGACGCGGAACTGGAAGATGAAATAGGGTGGGATGCAGGTGCCTTTGCCGGCTTTTGCTTGCGCCAGATCATCATAGCCTGCCGTGCAGATATAGTCCTCGCGGCAGGGATGCGCCTTGTCGCAGGCGCGCAGGCCGGCGGTCTTGGTGAATTCCTTCGTGCAGAATTTGTGGTCCTTGCCCGACGCGATACAGTCGTTGAAGCCGGTCTTGGCCAGACGCCCGCACGTCGCCTCGTCGGGAAGCTTGTCGCAGCTCGCCTTGCGCAGCATGCCACCGGGAAAGCCGCCGGTCTTCTGCTGCGGATTGTCGTAGCGCTGGCGCGCCGCGCCATAGCCGGCGAGCTTGACCGGCGGCTTCTTGTCCCGCGCCGGGTCGATGGCGCAGGCCTTGGCGGTGGTCGGCGAGATGCGGCAATATTGGTCGTTGCCCCAGCTCGACATCTTGATCTCGCCGAACTCGACGGGATCACCGACCGCGGTGCCGGCCTCGCTGACGCAGGTGCCGAAGCCCGGATGGATGGCGCTTTCGTGGACGCCTGCGCAGCGCAGGCCCGCACCGCAGTTCCAGTCCTTGAAACTTGCATCCTCGCCGCGATAGCAGATCGAGCCCCAGCCATTGTAGAGGTCGGTGCCTTTCAGCGCCTCGGCATATCTGGCGTCCGGACGGGCGGCGAAGCCGCGCGTAAAGTCCGGGTGACTGCCGGCGGCGAACTGCTCGACGATGGCGCGGCGGCGCGGCAGGTCGGCGAAGAACACGGCCGAGCCCGGCACGAAGACGGCGTTGCGGCGCGGCTCGCTGGCCGGATCGGCGCCGGTGTAATGAAAGCCGGCAATGCCGCGCGTCTGATGGCAGCCGGTGCAGCTCATCTCGTTGAGCCGCAATTTGAAGCCGGCCGCCGACTTGATGGTGGCGAGCGTGTTGCCTTTGGCGACGTAGTCCTTCAGCGCCTTGTCGATGTCGGCGTCGTCGACCAGCCCGTAGACGATGTTGTTCTGCGACCGGCTGAGGCCGCCGGGTGCGACGGAGACGGCGCTCCTGGCCAGGAATTTTTCATCGATGACCAGCCGGCCATGGTCGAGGTCGTAGATGTTGCGGTCGGTGAGCAGCCATTTGGCGAAAGACGGCTTGTCGGCCAGCACGGTGGCGCGGTCGATCTGGTTTTCCATCTTCGCTTCATAGAAGCTGGACGTCGCCGGATCCCATTTGAAGATCTTCAGGAGGTATTCGGCATGGCCGCCGAAATCGCGCCGCGTCGAGGCCGACAGCCTGAGCACCTGCATGTTGAGTTCGAGCCGCATGATCTGCGACGAATTGAGCATGGCGCCCGAGAGCGGCCCCTCGTCGGAGCGCAGCCAGGCGGCAAGCTGGTCGGGTGGCAGGTCTTTCTTTCCGGCTGCCAGCCAGCGCTGGGCAACATCGGCGCAGGACACGTCGGTGGCGCTTGGCAGGTCCTTGGAGGCGCGCGCTTGTGCCTGCCTGGGTTTGGCGTTGAACACCAGGCTCATGGTCAACGGCAGCCGCGAGGAAATGCGCTGGCCTGCCTTTCCCTTGACCGGCTTTTCAGCAATCGAATAGTGGAAGCGGTAGATCAGCCGGATCTCGCCGCATTCTGTGTGCCCGAGATAGCCGCGGTCCATGCGGTTGACGACGCCGGTGAGATCCAGCGTCGAGCCGTCGTCGTCGATGTATTTCGGGTTGAATTTCTGGCTGGTGTCCTTCGATCCGGCCATGTCGGCGACATAGGGGTCCGGACTGGTCTTCGGCTCGTCGGCGATCTGCTGCTTGACCGTGTCGCGCACTGTCGCCAAAGCCGGCACCGAAAACAGGCCGCGATTGTCGACCTCGCGGGTCAGGCCGAGCGCTGGCCCCAGCAGGCGGCTGATCGACAGTCCGCCACGCTCCAGTGCCTGCAAGGTGGCGGGGTCGGTGACGGCAACGCTGGAATCGAGCGTCACCGCGCCGGCTACCGGCGTGCCGAGGCAAAACAACGCCGCAATCAGCGACAGGAACGAACCGATCGTCTTCAAGCCCAATACATCCCCCATCCACGAGCAATGCTACAGGCCTTGCGCACTCTCGGCCAGAGCGGTGAGGCCGTCATGCCAGAACCGCCGCGGTCTGGAAAAATACTGTGACTTGGAGCAACCATTGAGATAGTTGTTTGTTGGGTTGAGCCCCGCAACAACGGGGAAGTTTGCAGCGCGAGGAGTTGCCATGCTCTGGAGAGGCCGTCGTCAGAGTGACAATATCGAGGACGACCGCAGCGGCGGTGGCGGGCTCGGCGGCGGCGGTGGCCAGTTCCGCATTCCGATCGGCGGCCGCACCGGTGGCGGCGGCAGCATCTTCCTTGTCATCCTGGTGGTGCTGGCCGGATGGTATTTCGGCTTCGATCCGTCGACGATCCTGGGTGGCGGCGGCGGCGGACTGGCGCCGGGCGGCGGCGGCCAGATTACCGAGGACAGCGGCTCTGCTACGCCCGCCAATGATGAGATGAAGCAGTTCGTGGCGACCGTGCTGGCCGAGACCGAGGACACGTGGACCGGCATCTTCAAATCGCAGGGGCTGACATATGAGGACCCGAAGCTGGTGCTGTTCAGCGGCCAGATCCGTTCGGCCTGCGGCTCGGCATCGTCGGCCGCCGGGCCGTTCTATTGTCCGGGCGACCACAAGGTCTATCTCGATACAACTTTCTTCCAGCAACTTGACCAGCAGTTCGGCGCCTCTGGCGACTTCGCCCAAGCCTATGTGATCGCGCACGAGGTAGGCCACCACGTGCAGAACTTGACGGGCATTATGTCCAAGTTCAACCAGATGCGGCAAGGCATGGACCAGGCGGAGGCCAACCAGATGTCGGTGCGCATCGAGCTGCAAGCCGACTGCTTCGCCGGGGTGTGGGCGCATTTCACCGGGCAGAAGGGCATCTTGGAGCAGGGCGATTTCGAAGAGGCGCTCAATGCTGCCCAAAAGATCGGCGACGACACGCTGCAGAAGAAGACGCAGGGCTATGTCGTACCGGAAAGCTTCAACCACGGCACCTCGCAGCAGCGGCAGACCTGGCTGGCGCGTGGTTACAAGAGCGGCAAGCTGTCGGATTGCAACACGCTGAGTGGGCCGATCTGACCAGACCGTTTTCAAGCTTCACCTGCCGGCGATGTTGTCGTCAGGGGGTGTCAGGATGACCAGATTCGGCCTGTTCCCGCATTGTTCCTTGCCGCGAGCTCGCCTATAAGCTGCGTCCGCCTGCGCCTGAGGGCGAGCAGAGGAGCTTGACCCAGCATGATCGATCCCAAAACCGCCAGACGGGGCCTTGCGCTCGTCTTCACCACGCTGCTGCTCGACATTATCGGCTTCGGCATGATCATGCCGGTGCTGCCGGCCTATCTCAAGGAATTGACCGGGGTCAGCATCAGTGGCGCGGCGATCGAAGGCGGCTGGCTGTTCTTCGTCTATGCGGCGATGCAGTTCGTCTTCGCGCCGATCATGGGCGGCTTGAGCGACCGGTTCGGGCGGCGGCCGATCTTGCTCGCATCGGTGCTGACCTTCTCCATCGACAATCTGATCTGCGCGGTCGCCTGGTCCTACCCGATGCTGTTCATCGGGCGTGTGCTGGCCGGCATTTCAGGCGCCAGCTATTCGACGACTTCAGCCTTCATCGCGGATATCTCGAACGATGAGAACCGGGCAAAGAATTTCGGCCTGCTCGGTATCGCGTTTGGCGTCGGCTTCGTCATCGGGCCGGTTCTGGGCGGGCTGCTCGGCACGTTCGGGCCGCGCGTGCCATTCTATTTCGCCGCCGGGCTCGCCTTCGTGAATTTCCTCATTGCGTTGTTTTTCCTCCCGGAAACGCTCGATGACAAGCATCGCCGCCGCTTCGAGTGGAAACGCGCCAACCCGGTCGGCACGCTGCTGCAGATGCGCCAATATCAAGGCATCGGCTGGATCGGGCTTGTCTTCTTCCTGATGACGCTCGGACACATGATGTATCCGGCGGTCTGGTCGTTCGTCTCCAGCTACCGCTATGGCTGGAGCGAGCAGCAGATCGGCTTCTCGCTCGGCGCCTTCGGCCTGTGCGGTGCGATCGTCATGGCGACGGTTCTGCCGCGAGTGATCCCGAGGCTTGGCGAGTGGAAGACGGCGGTCATCGGCCTGACATTCACGGCAGCCAGCGCTTTCGGCTATGCCTTCGCGTCGCAAGGCTGGATGATCTATGCGGTGATCGTCGTCGGCTGTCTGGAAGCGCTGGCCGATCCGCCGCTGAGGAGCCTCGCCGCCGCCAAGGTGCCGCCTTCGGCGCAGGGCGAGTTGCAGGGCGCGATGACCTCGATCTTCTCGATCACCTCGATCATCACGCCGCTGCTCTATACGGCGATCTTTTCCTGGTTCACCGGGCCAAGCGCGTCGGCGACCTTCGGCGGTGCGCCCTATCTGGTCGGCGCATGTTTTCTGACGCTGGCGGTCATCGTCTTCGTCACCAAGGTGGCGAGGCCCGCGGCGCGCGCAAATGTCTCCGTCGGCGTCGCCGAAGATGGAGCGCAGGTGTGAGCCATGACAGCCGCATTGCGCTGACTCGGGACGGACTGTCGCTGTCGCGGTTGGTCTTCGGCGCCTCGCGTCTGCTCGACAGCGCCGACCGCCCGGATGCCGATCAGGTCGCACGGCTGATCGGCACCGCCGTCGATCTCGGACTGACCAGCTTTGATCATGCCGACATCTATGGGCACTATGAGGTTGAAGCGGCCTTCGGCGCCGGGCTGGCGCGCTGGAAAGGCAAGCGCGACAGCATCGAACTGATCTCGAAATGCGACATCATGAAGAAATCGCCAAACCGGCCGGACAACCGGCTGAAGCACTACGATACCAGCGCCACTCATATCGCGGCCTCGGTCGACCGCTCGCTCGCCAATCTCGGCACCGACTATCTCGACCTGTTGCTGCTGCATCGGCCGGACCCGTTGATGGATGCCGATGAGACGGCGACGGCACTGGCCGGCCTGGTCAAAGCCGGTAAGGTGAGGGCGGTCGGCGTCTCCAATTTCACGCCGTCGCAGTTCGATCTGCTGGCCTCGCGAATGCCGTTCGCGCTCGCCACCAACCAGATCGAGATGTCGGTGCTGAAGACATCAGCGCTGACCGATGGCAGCCTCGACCACGCGCAGCGCCTTGCCTATGCGCCGATGATCTGGTCGCCGCTCGGGGGCGGCTCGCTGTTCACCGGCAAGGAGGGGCGCGAGGCGCGGGTGCGGGCAGCGCTTGCCGAGGTGGCAGCGGAAATCGGTGCCGGCGATCTTGCCGCAGTCGCCATCGCCTGGCTACTGCGCCATCCGGCCCGATTGGTGCCGGTGCTGGGTTCGATGAAGCCGGAACGGCTGGCCGCCATGGTCAAGGCGCTCGATATCGTGCTCGACCGCCAGAAATGGTTCGCCGTCCTGGAAGCCAGTGAAGGCCGGCCGGTGGCGTAAGGGTGGCGCTCGTGCTGCTTGGAGGTCTGCCGGTGGCACTATCCATCATTCGCTTTAGCGGACTGTTGTTCCATGGATATTGGCCGCGCCCCCAAGCATCGTCATCCTCGGGTCTGCGCTGCGTCGCTACGCTCCTTGCTCCGCCCGTGGATGACGATGGGAGGCAAGTCTCAGCCAAATGTCGAAGTCACGCGATTTGCCTTCGAATGATCAAAGCTTCTTCGTCGAGGATTTAGTGCTCAATTCATTTACTCGGAATGCCGAATATTGATCTGCGCCAGTTCGGCGAGCGTGAGCCGGCCCTGCAAGATATCCATGGTCACGTCAGCGGGCAGTGTTTTTTCGATTTTCAGCTGAGCCTTGCGTTCATCGTAGATCGCCACATCTGCGGCGTCTTCAAGGGCTTCTTCAGCGGCATGTAGGTTCGTATTTTTGCGCATGTCTTTGCCCCAAAACTGTGCCGCGCCGTCGCGGCGGTCCGCTAAGCCCGCTCGGCCAGCAATTCCTCGCCGCGCTTTTCGCGGATCAAATTGACGAAGCGACGGAACAGATAGTGCGAATCCTGCGGGCCGGGCGAAGCTTCCGGGTGATGCTGGACCGAGAACACCGGCCGGCCGGTCAGCGTGATGCCGCAGTTCGAACCATCGAACAGCGAGACGTGGGTTTCCTCGACGCCTGATGGCAGCGAGTCGGCATCGACGGCAAAGCCGTGGTTCATCGAGACGATCTCGACCTTGCCGGTGGTGTGATCCTTGACCGGATGGTTGGCGCCGTGATGGCCCTGGTGCATCTTGGCGGTCTTGCCGCCCAGCGCCAGTGCCAGCATCTGGTGGCCGAGGCAGATGCCGAACACCGGGATGTCGGTCTTCAACAGATCCCGAATGACCGGCACGGCATAGTCACCGGTGGCTTCCGGGTCGCCGGGGCCATTGGAGAGAAAAATGCCGTCCGGCTGCATGGCAAGGATTTCTTCGGCGCCGGTCTTGGCCGGCACCACCGTGACCTTGGCGCCGAGGCCGGCGAGCAGGCGCAATATGTTGCGTTTGACGCCATAATCGATGGCGACGACGTGCATTGTCGGTTCGGTCTGTTCGCCAAAGCCTTCGTTCCACACCCAGGGCGTCTCGCGCCAGACCGAGGACTGGCCCGAGGTGACATCCTTGGCGAGGTCGAGCCCGATCAGGCCCGACCATGCGGCAGCGCGCCGCTTCAGATCGTCGAGATCGAACACGCCGTCGGGCGCGTGTGCGATCACGGCGTTGGGCATGCCCTTTTCGCGGATCAGTGCTGTCAGCGCGCGCGTGTCGATGCCCGACAGGGCGACGATGCCGCGCTTCTTCAGCCATTGGTCGAGACCGGTGCCGGCGCGATAGTTGGAAGGGTTGGTGACATCGGCCTTGAACACGGCGCCGACGGCGCCGGCGCGGGCGGCGGGATTGAGGTCCTCGATATCCTCGTCATTGGTGCCGATGTTGCCGATATGCGGGAAGGTGAAGGTGACGATCTGGCCGGCATAGGACGGGTCTGTGAGGATTTCCTGGTAGCCGGTCAGCGCCGTGTTGAAGCAGACTTCGGCGACGGCGGAGCCGGTGGCACCGAGACCGCGACCTTCGATGACGGTGCCGTCGGCCAGCACCAGAAGGGCGGTCGGCTTTTCAGTGGCCCATGCGGGGGTCAAGGCGGGCGTCATCTCGGCCATGCGGCACTCCTATCAGGCCGCGCGCTGCAACCGCCCCGGGAGGCCATCTGCGCGGCAAACGGCGCGAAGCGGCGATTTCGCGGCTCCCACGCAGTCAAATTTCCGTTCATGCAAGGCCCAGTACATAGGGGAAGGGGGCAGGACGGTCAATGATCATGCGAAATGCCGCCATGTTTTATTTCACCTAGCAAAATCAGTGGCTTGCCCCGGCATATCAGGGTTTGCCTTGGCTTGCGCCTGGCGCTATTGTCCGCGCCGATCGAAGGAGAATGCACCATGCGCGGCAAAATCGCCGAATCCCTGAAGAGCGCGATGAAGGCGCAGGACAAGCACCGGCTGCCGACATTGCGGCTGATCCAGGCGGCTATTCACGACCGCGACATCGCCAATCGCGGTTCGGGCAAGGAGCCGGCCAGCGACGAGGAGATCCTGCAGATCCTGGCCAAGATGGTGAAGCAGCGCGAGGAATCGGCCAAAGCCTTCGACGACGGCAAACGGCCCGAACTCGCCGCGCAGGAGCGTGGCGAGATGGAGATCATCCGCACCTTCCTGCCGACGCAGTTGGACGATGCGGCGGTGACGGCTGCGGCGCGCGAGGCGATCGCCGCGACCGGTGCGGCCAGCCAGAAGGACATGGGCAAGGTGATTGCCGTACTGAAGCAGAAATATGCCGGCCAGATGGATTTCGGCAAGGCGAGCGGCATCGTCAAGGGCCTGCTGCAGTAGGGTGCTGCTCATCTCGTCGCTTGGGTGGCCGACCGGGCGCTCCCGGAACCCAGATCCGTCCAGAATCGAAGTCCAGGAGTTGGAACTCGGATACCGCTGAGATGTTTATCCGTCATGCAACTGGAGAGATGTCATGACTGAGAACGAAACCCGCTATGAAACCGGTGCGACGAAATATCCGGCAAAGACCGATGCCGACGCTTCCGATGAATTCTCCCAGGATGCGGCCGCCAACAAGAAGCCCGCAGGCGGAATGGGGCTCACCCGCAGGAAGGATGAAGTAGAAGACCGCACCCGCCAGTCGGAGGGACAAAACCCGCCAAGGCAAGTCACGCCGAGCGCCGCAACCGAAAAGACGTCCGGGGCCGGCCCCGCTATCGCGGAGCGTTCAAAGGACGCCAAGGCTCCGAAGAGCGGCCGCCAGCCCGGAGCGTATGTCAAGAAGTGATCGCTGGACGGGACCCGAGAGGACCTGGCATTGCACGGCCGGTCATCAGCGACCGGTTTCCACTTGCGCCTTTCGCGACAGGTTGGTCGGTATCTGTCCGGCGGGCCTGCTCGGCTCCAATGCGCGGCGCAATGCCGGCGCTTCCTGCTGGATATGATCCCACAGCCGGTTGGCGATCGGCCCATGCGGCCGGTCGCGGCGCCGCGCCACCACCAGTTCGTCGGTGCGGCCCGGCAGATGGCGGCCGGCAATGGATTGCAGGCGCCCGTCATGCAGTTCTTCCTCGATCAGGAAGCGGGGCAGGTGGCCCCAGCCAAGGCCCTGCAGGATGATCTCCTTCTTCATGCCCTGGTCGGCGACGAGGCATTGCGGCGCGCCTTCGATCAGCGAATAGTTTTGTTGTGGCGAATGGCGGGCGCTGTCGCGCATGACGCATTGGGTGAGTGCCTGCATCTGGTCCAGAGTGATCGGCTGCTCGATACGCTCGGGCAGAAAGCCCGGCGCCACCACGGGAATGAAGGACACCTTGCAGAGATCGACCCATTCCACCCGCGCATCGCCCTTGTCGACCCAGTGCAGGATCAGATCGGCTTCGTCATCGAATAGACGCTCCCATGGGCCGCCCACCGCTTCAAAATGCAGATGCAGGCGCGTGCCGGGGCACTGTGCGAAGAACCGCCCGAGCATGCCCAGCACATGCGGGCGCGGGCACAGGTCGCCTATCACCACGTGGATCTCGCTTTCCTCACCCATCGCCAACTGGGCGGCATGGACGCGCAAACCGTCCAACTCGCGCAGCAGCGATAGCGTTCGGCGGTGGAACGAAAGCCCGGCCTCGGTCGGACGCACGCGATAGCCGCTGCGGTCCAAAAGGATGAGGCCGAGCTGTCGTTCCAGCTTGGCGACGGCGGCGAACACCGCCGGGTGCGAGCGATACAGCATGGCCGCCGCAGGTTGAAAACCGCCGGTGCGGACCACTGCATCGAAGCATTGCAGGTCGTGCAAGGTGAATTCGGCCATGTCAGTTTTTATTACAGAGATCGTCCTATCTTTGTAATATCAACAAAATCGCTTCACGGCTAGGCTCTGTCTCGTTCAACGTTCCAGAAGGAATCTTCATCATGAATGAGCTGAATTTCGTCACAACGGGCGACGGCACGCGCATCGCCTACCGCTTCGATGGCGAGGCAAGCAAGCCGGTGCTGGTGCTGTCGAATTCCATCGGCACCACGCTGCACATGTGGGACAGGCAGATCGGCGAATTGTCGAAGCATTTCCGTGTCTTGCGCTACGATTTTCGCGGCCATGGCGGATCGAGCGTTCCCGTCGGCGCCTACTCGCTCGACCGGCTTGGCCGCGACGTCATCGAGCTGCTCGACGCGCTCGACCTGCAACGCGTACATTTCCTTGGCCTGTCGCTCGGCGGGTTCGTCGCGCAGTGGCTCGGCATCCACGCGCCCGAGCGGATCGACCGGCTGATCCTGAGCAACACCTCGTCCCATCTCTCGCCGGCAAGCTATTTCGACGAGCGGATTGCCGCGGTGCGGCAGGCGCCGGACATGTCGGAAACCGCCGAGACGTTCCTGAGCAACTGGTTCCCCACGTCGATGGTTGCCGCCAACGAGCCGGTGGTCGAAGAGTTTCGCATCATGCTGCTGGCTATCGACCGGCAAGGTCTGGCGGGCCTGTTCGCGGCGGTTCGCGACGCCGATCTTCGCCGCACCGTAGCACTGATATCGCGGCCGACGCTGGTGATCGCCGGTCGGCACGACACGGTGACAGCAGCCAGCCACGGCGAGATGATTGCCGCGGCGGTGCCCGGCGCGAAGCTGATAGTGCTGCCCGCGGTCCATCTGTCGAACATCGAATATCCGGCAGAGTTCATCCAGGCTGTGGTCGATTTCCTGCGCTGAGCTGGAGCGCGACGGAAAGGCGTCCGGCACCAGTCCGGCGGTCGCCGAAACGTTCAAAGGACGTATTGGTTCAGAAGGCGGGGCGGCGGCCTCGGTCAACGTGAGCGCCTCGGTGAACCGAGCCATCCGGCGAAAAGCTTATTCAACGCCTTCGGAACGATCCCGTCACCTTGCCATTATCAGCACGAGAGCCGGCTCGGACAGGCAAACGCCGTGACCCGACCTTAGAGGCGGCCGATGACTTTCGAGCGCCAACACGAACACGCCGGAGGAAGCGATGACTGGACGCAAAACCCATGACCAACAAATTCGCATCATTGAAGAGCGGGAAAACACAAGGAATGCCGGCAAGGATTTCGATTCAGAGGCGGATCTGAAACGATCAGCGGCGGAACGCGAAGCGCTGCGCAAGGGATCGGACATGAGGACCGACACGCCTGACCTCGTCGATCCGGACGACCGCAACATCCTTCGCGGTAAAAATCAGGAAAGCGTCCATCACAAAAACCGTCCTGACGACTAGATGAGCACCGATCCTGGAACATTTGTCATAGATTGGAGGCAGCCATGGCACGCGGGAGCAAGAAACACATCGGAGCAGGTTCGCAGGGAAAGGGTTCTGGCACAGGCGCCATGACCGTAACGCCAAAAGACAAGCTTGAAGAAAACAAGGTTCTGTCCAATCGCGACAAGGCACAGCATTCCAAAGAACGCGGTTTGGACTCCAGGCAGATCGCGACCGAGCAGCACCAGGATCATGCCGCCAACCGTTTGCGAGACTGACGCCCTCGGCGCGCCAGCCTCGGCAAGGTTGCTCGCAAAGCCGTCGGATTCGTTGCCGTCGCTATTTTCGGGCCAGAGCGCCTGGATTTCCTTCGGCAGCGCACGACGCGATCCCAGCGCCGACGAAGACGACCGAGTAGATCATTCCGGTCTCTTCAAAGTGTAGCCTTCATCAGCGCCTCTTGGGCGGCGATCTCGTGGCCGAGAACATCCCAGTGCTCGATGTGTTTGTAGACGATCACCTTGTTCCTCAGGAGCGCCCCATGGGTGCAGCAGAAATCTTCGAGTTGCTCACGGTCCGCGATCAGTTCGACGCACATGGTCAGATCGGGATTGGGAATCTCCACGCCCTCCTGCTGAAGCTTCCCATGGTTCGAGTATCCGAAATGAGTGCTATGCGCGACGGCATTCATGATACCGGCGGCCTTGGCCTGCATGACCAACTCCCTGTAGAGGGGCTTGCCACTGCCGAACCAAGCAGCCTTGCCGACTGCTTTCTCGCGCGGCTTCATGTAGATGCGGACCATCCCAACTTCGCGGGAGGTGAGCTTGTGGCTGGTCATGACGGTAGGCCTTTCCTGAAAGTTTGCGGTTGTCCGGAGGGAGCGCAGCCGTGCACGGCTAATGAGGTCGCCCATGGCTTGGGCGTTCATGTCGCGCATGTGGCGAACGGAAATATCCGGCGGAATGTCATTGGCGGCGACCGTCTTCGGCACGCCGACCCGTTGGGAGAGATAGATGCTGGAATGGCCGCTACAGAGATAGGCAACGAAGCAGGCGACCGCCAGATAGACGGCGTGTGTGGCCCCGAACAGTTCGATGCCCATGATCATGCAGGCGAGCGGTGTATTGGTTGCGCCAGCGAAAACCGCCACGAATCCAAGAGCTGCGAACAGGTCTGGCGGTGCACCGAGGACGCCTGCAACCGCACTGCCGAGGGCCGCGCCGATGAAGAACAGAGGCGTGACCTCACCGCCCTTGGAGCCTGCGCTCAGGGTGACGATGGTGAAAAGCCCTTTCCAGGCCCAGCTCCAGTAGTCGATATGATCCGGACGGAAGAAGCCAAGGAGCGTCGCGTCATCAGGATTGGGGGACCAGACGCCCAGGCCGAGATACTCCCGTGTACCAAGGAGGTAGACGAGACCAATCAGCATGGCACTCGCCAGCACGGGCCGTAGCGGAGCGTAGGGCAGGATTGTCTTGTAGAGTGAAGACGCTTGATGAGAGAGTTCTGCAAAGACGTGTGCGGCCAGCCCAAAGGCGACGCCAGCGATCACCACCTTGAGCATCAGAAAAGCGTCAAGATGGAAGCCGATCCCTTTGCCGACACCGCCGAGATAGGTGATCGAGTAGTGGACGTGGCCGATGCTCCAGGCATGGCAGGTCCAATCGGCAACGACCGCCGCGAGCAGGGCTGGCAGCAGCGCTTCATATTGCATCCGGCCGATGGTGAGAACCTCCAGGGCGAAGACCGCTCCCGCGATCGGCGTGCCGAACACCGCCCCGAAGCCCGCCGCAATACCTGCCATCAGGAGGATGCGGACGTCGGCAGGAGGCAGCTTGAATACCTTGCCACATGCGCTTGCCAGGCTGCCACCAAGTTGGACGGCCGTACCCTCTCGTCCGGCCGAGCCGCCGACAAGATGCGTCATGACAGTGCTCACCAGGATGAATGGAGCCATGCGGAACGGCACGCCGCCGCCCGGTTCATGGATTTGATCGACAATGAGATTGTTGCCGCCTTCGGCGGACTTCCCGAAGCTGCCATAGGCCCAGACCATGGCAAAACCCGCCACCGGCATGCAGAAGATCAGCCAGGGAAACGCGAAGCGAAGCTCTGTCGCCCTGTCGAGGCTCCAGAGAAATAGTGCAATCAGCGATCCCACCGCGACCGCCATGGGGACAACGGTCATGATCCACTTTGTGAGACTGCGGATTTGCTGAAAACGGAGGCCGAAAATCGATGCCGGCGTCATGCGTGCGACGCTCCGTCGAGGACGGCACCCTGATTGGGAGAACACAGAAAGTGAATTCCAGGCACGACTCTACTCCTTCGCGTGGCTCGCGTTGAGTAGGAGTCATCAGCTTCATCGGGGAAGCGGTACGGCGTAATGCCCGGCAGAATCCATTACCGTGTGGACGTGGATAAGTCATGCTTGGCAAGGCTGTCAACTGCAATCACGACCGTCACCGTGAGATGGCACAACGCTTACGCATCATCGCTCCTCATTGAATTCATGTCTGGTTTCGAAACGATGCTTGGGGACAATCGTTTCGCTATCTGTCGCTAAAATTGGCTTGGCGGCCCGTGATCCGGCTCTGCTTCCGGAATCCACGGAACGCTCTTGGTTGCGCTGCCGGCATGATGGTCAAGACTGTCATTGGCTCGACAGTCGCGACGGCGACGCGCGGATCGGATAACCCGTTCCAGAGGGACGGCAGAAGCACCAACTCGCTAGGCGGAAACCTCAAGCACGATCTTGCCACGCACATGCTCATTTTCCAGCCGTTCTTCCGCTTTGGCGACCTCTCCAAGAGGGTAGGTGGCTTGCACGAAGGGGGCGACCTTGCCGGCCTCGATGAGGCGGCCGATCTCGGCAAGATGCGCCGCATTCGGTTCGGCCAGATAGGAGACGCCACGCGCCCGGCGCAAGTTTGCCTTTTCCTGCGACGGTTCGGAAAGAGTGGAAACGAGCGTCCCGCCTGGCTTGAGCACCTCCCAGGAGCGGTCCTGCGTGTCGCCCGCGACAAGGTCGAACACCAGATCGACCGCATCGACGACCTCTTCGAAACGCTGGTTCTTGTAGTCGACCGTCTGATCGGCTCCGAGCTCACGCACGAAAACCGCGTCCTCGGCGGAAACGGTTGTCGCGACGAACGCGCCCGCCGCCTTGGCGAATTGGATCGCCAGATGGCCGACGCCGCCGGCGCCGCCATGGATGAGAACCCGTTGCCCGGATTTGAGGCCGCCATGGTCGAAAAGGCCCTGCCATGCAGTGATGCCGGCAAGCGGCACCGCCGCGGCTTCGACATGGCTGAGACGATCCGGTTTCGCAGCCGCCTCCGTCGCCTTGACCACGACAAATTCGGCATTGCCGCCCCGGTCATGACCAAGCATCGCAAATAACGGGTCGCCCTTCTTCAACGTATGCGCCCGCGTGCCGCATATTTCCACCGTGCCGGACACGTCGCGCCCGAGCGTGACCGGCAGGGTTTCGCTCGTCGAACTTTCGCGGATCTTGTAGTCGATCGGATTGACGCTCGCGGCGCGAACCCTGAGCACAACCTCGTCGTCAAGCGGTTGAGGCAAGGGGACTTGATCGATCGAAACAACCTCAGGTCCGCCAAAAGCATGGATGCGGGCTGCTTTCATGTCGGCATATCTCCTGTTGTTTGGCTGTCGGCGACGGTGTCTGCTGGGCTGTCGTCAGCGGCTGTGCAGCCCAGGTTGCGGAGGCAGGCACACCGGTTTCCCAGCGGGCCACCGCCGCTGCAAGGTCGCCACTCCTGCTAGGCCGTAGACTGCGTCGGCGGGTTTTGATTCACATGGCGGCAAGGCTACAACCAGACTTGCTGGCTTTCTAACTGGGTAGCAGGCCGTTGGTTCCAACCACCGCAATCGGCTGAACGTGGTGCCGGAAATTCTCTCCTCGGCCAGAGCATTCAACCAGTCTGATCCATCCGGCCCTTATGCACACAGCTGTTTTGAGTAGCGACGCCGAGGAGAGAGGCGGGGGCCGAAGCTGCTGGCGCGCTGACCTTGGAGATCGGATTGAATCATTGCTGGTGGGTCGCAGGGCCGCCGATCAATGCGGTTCGCACGACGAACATAAAGCAGCACGGTCTTAATCGACGCGGCGGCGCGATGCGGACTTCAAGACGCTTCGCAGATCGGCAGCGGCTGCGGCGGCGGTGCCGGATGATCCTTCCTGTATTGGGCGATGATCGGCTCAAGGGTCTTTCTCGGCCAGAATTTCGGTGTGCCGATTTCCTTCAGGCAGGACGCGTTCCAGTAGGCGCCCGGCTGTGAACGGTCGGCTGCGACCGCGGTGATGTCGCGCGATTCCGGATAGATGTAGAGCGTCGTCGGATTGTCCTTGACCATCGGGATGATCCGCTTGGCATCCGCCGGCGACCAGCTGGTGCAGCCATTGCTGCGACCGCCGGCATAGTCCACCAGCTTGCCGAACGGCACGAAGCCGTCATGGTCGGCGTGCGAACTGTTCGGGTTTTTGCGCAGGCACATGCCGTGCAGCACCTGGGCTGCGTGGCCGCCGATCACCCGCTGCCTGGCGTTCGCGGCTTCGCCTTCGCCGTCGAACTGGATGAAGGTGCGCTGGAAAACCGCGTCCTGCTTCGCGCCGGTGCGGTAGTAGCCCTTGAACGAGGTTTTGGCCTCTCTGGTCATATAGGCGCCGCCGGCCGTCAACGATGAATCCATCGCATTGCCGAAGTTCTTCGCGCACCGTTTGCCGTTTGAAAAATCGACGACGCCTTTCAAATTCCGGCCGCTGCCGTGGCCTGACGAAATCGCGCGAAATGATTGGCTGGCCTCGCAGATGACGTAATAGCGACGGCCGAGCACGCCATTGCCCAGATCGCTGGGGCGTGTCGCATCCATGGCGAAGTAGCAGGGGTTCTTGACAGCGCCTTGCGCGACCTTCTTCCGGTAAAGCGCGCGGGCTCGTTCGAGGACAATCTGTGAGATCTGGCCGTCGCTGTTGCCGACATGAGCCTGCAGCCAGGCCGGCACGTCAGAAGGTGCGGCAAAGGATCGAGCCGACACCGTCACGGCGATGACGGCGACGAAAAAGCTGGCGACGACGCCCAGAGGAACAGATCTCAACCGCACCGGATCAATTCTCCTTGTCGAAGCGAATGGCGATTTCTTGCGGCATTGCCGCGAGAATCGATCATAGATGGCCTCGCATTATCGGGCGAAACACATCTTGTTTAGCGTACCCGCATGAAGAGCCGTAAAGCAGGTCGATGCATGCAACGGCCTACGCCGACATGCTGGCTCCAGGCTTGCGGCGGACGTCTTCGCTTCCTTGAAGCAGGGCAACGAACTCGGGTTGGCGGGTCCCTTCGGAGGCCGTCGGCGCGTTGGCTGACGGAGCATCAAACGAAAACCCGCCTGTGCGGCGGGTCATTGGCGCAAATCAGCACCATGAACAAATATGTACCATAGCTGAGGGCAGGAAGTCAAGAAAAAATTCCTATCGTGAAGAGCCGCGAGTCCGGAGCCTGATCCCTGGAGGTCCGCGATTTTCGATCTGCAGGGATTGAGTTATCATCTGATTCTGGCGCGGCCCACGCCACCTCCCTCCGCCGGGAAAGCATCGTTCATGCAGGGCGCTATCCAATCACTGAACCGACTGTCGAGCGCCAGGCATAAGGAGGGGTTGCGAAAAGGCTCGCACCAGGAGGTTTTCATGAAGCTGTCCGCGCCCATCTACCATCTCAAGCGTCAAGCCAGGCTTTTGTCTCGAGAGGCCAAGATTGCGCTGCACGAAGCGCTTGACCGTGTCGCAGCGCAGGAAGGTTTCACCAGTTGGAGCCTGCTTGTCGCCAAGGCATCCCAGGCAGCGCCTGCCGGCAGACTGTTTGCGCAACTTGCGCCCGGCGATATGGTTCTGGTCGGTGCCCGACCCGGCCACGGCAAGACGCTGATGAGCCTCGAGCTCGCGGTCGAAGCCATGAAATCAGGTCATCGCGGTGTGTTCTTTACGCTCGAATATACGCAAAGGGATGTGCTGGACCGATTTCGCGCCATCGGGGCGGACCCGGTGCAGTTCAACGACCAGTTCACATTCGATAATTCCGACGCCATCAGTGCCGCCTATATCGTCAAGGCATTGGGTGCGGCGCCGCGCGGCACGCTGGTGGTGATCGATTATCTGCAACTGCTCGATCAGAAGCGGGAAAACCCGGACCTGATGGCGCAGGTTCGCACGCTGAAGGCCTTTGCCCGCGACAAAGGATTGATCCTCGTCTTCATCTCGCAGATCGATCGGTCATACGATCCGGCGGAGAAGCCATGTCCCGATATCGGCGATGTGCGGTTGCCGAACGCTCTGGACCTGTCGCTGTTCGACAAGACCTGCTTCCTCAACAAGGGCGAAATCCGGTTCCAGGCGGCAGGCTGACGATCAGGTCAGCCTGCCTTCATTGGGCCGCTGCCGGCAGATTCAGAGGCTGCGCAACCGATGCCGAACTGTGCTGCGCGCGCAATGCTTCGGCCGCCTGGCGAACCACTTCGGATATAAGCAGCAGCTGTTTGGCGATCGGGCTTGTCTTGCGCCAGATCATGCCGATCGTCCGCGACGGTTGGGGGTTGGCGAAGTGGGCGATAGAGACCGCCGCCGAGCGCGTCTCCACCGGCACGGCCATTTCGGGGATCAAGGTGACGCCGACGCCGGCGCCGACCATCTGCACCAGGGTCGACAGCGAGCTGCCGTCCAGCAACTCCCTTGGGCGCACCGAATGCATGTTGCAGAACGACAGCGCCTGGTCGCGAAAACAATGGCCTTCCTCGAGCAGGAGCAGCCGCATCTCGCGCAGCATTTCGCGGTTGGGCACCGGCTTTCCCTCATCCTCGCCGGGTCGGACCAGCACGAAGTTCTCGGCAAACAGCACGATTTCCGTCAGCGACGCTTCCGATACCGGCAAGGCAACGATGGCGGCGTCGAGCCGCCCGTCGGCCAGTTCCTGGATCAGCTTCTGCGTCTGCGTTTCGCGCACGTGGATATCGAGCCCGTCATGCATGCGGGCGAGGTTGCCGATGATGGCAGGCAGAAGGTAGGGTGCGATCGTCGGGATCACCCCGATGCGCAACCGTCCCACCAGCCGGTCGCGCGAGGCGCGGGCCAGATCCGTCAGCTCATCCACCGAGCGCAGGATGTCGCGAACGCGCAAGGCGAATTCCTCGCCGAAATTGGTCAGCCGGACCTGACGTGGCCCTCTTTGGAAAAGCTCCGTGCCAAGCGTTTCCTCCAACTCCCGGATCTGCACCGAGATGGCGGGCTGCGAGATCGCGCAGGCATCGGCGGCACGGCCGAAATGATTGTGCCGCGCCAGTGCCTCGAAATAACGCAACTGCTTCAGCGTCAGGTTTGTCATAATTTCATCTTATCGCTGTAATCAGGAAATCCAACTTAAATTAATCAAGCGGCTTTGCTATAGGAGTCCCAACGAAGATGAGGAGCAGCCGGGACCGCCTGGTGAGGCGCATGCCCGCGGCAACGGGACATCCAACATATTCGGTCGCGTATCGGGCATATGGTCATCGCGCCAGCCATGAAACGGACCGCCTCCAGGGACATCCAACGTCCCTGTTCACGCAGCAGTTGAACAGCTCAACACAGCCACGATCGGAGAAGAACATGGACGCACAGACCGATGATCCCAGCGCCGGCAAATGCCCCGTTGCACACGGATCCTCCAGCAGGAGCAACCGTGACTGGTGGCCCAACCAACTCGATCTTGGCGTTCTCCATCAGCAATCGAACCTTTCGGATCCGATGGGCGAAGAGTTCGACTATGCCGAGGAATTCAAGTCGCTCGATCTCGATGCGGTGATCAAGGACCTGCACCAGGTGATGACGGATTCGCAGGAGTGGTGGCCGGCCGACTTCGGCCATTACGGGCCGCTGTTCATCCGCATGGCCTGGCACAGTGCCGGCACCTACCGCATCGGCGATGGCCGTGGCGGCGCCGGGGCCGGCCAGCAGCGTTTTGCTCCGCTCAACAGCTGGCCGGACAATGCCAATCTCGACAAGGCGCGCCGGCTGCTGTGGCCGGTCAAGCAGAAATATGGCCGCAAGATCTCCTGGGCCGACCTGCTGATCCTCACCGGCAACGTCGCGCTGGAATCGATGGGCTTCAAGACCTTCGGTTTTGCTGGCGGCCGCGCCGACGTCTGGGAACCCGAACAGGACGTCGATTGGGGTTCGGAAACCAAGTGGCTCGACGACAAGCGCTACTCCGGCGACCGCGAACTCCAGGGCCATCTCGGCGCCGTCCAGATGGGACTGATCTACGTCAATCCGGAAGGGCCGAACGGCAAGCCGGATCCGCTGGCCTCGGCACGCGACATCCGCGAGACCTTCGCGCGCATGGCCATGAACGACGAGGAGACCGTGGCGCTGATCGCTGGCGGTCACACCTTCGGCAAGACGCACGGCGCCGGCGATGCCTCGCTGGTGGGCGCGGAGCCTGAAGGCTCGAGCATCGAGGCGCAGGGCCTCGGCTGGTCGAGCAAGCACGCCTCCGGCATTGCAGGCGACGCCATCACCTCGGGCCTCGAGGTGACCTGGACCACGACGCCGACCAAGTGGAGCAACAACTTCTTCGACAATCTGTTCAACTTCGAATGGGAGCTGACCACGAGCCCGGCGGGAGCGCATCAGTGGACGCCGAAGGGCGGCGCCGGTGCCGGGACCGTGCCGGATGCCCACGATCCGTCCAAGCGCCGCGCGCCTGCCATGCTGACGACCGATCTCGCACTGCGGGCCGATCCGGCCTACGAGAAGATCTCGAGGCGCTTCCATGAGCATCCGGACCATTTCGCCGACGCGTTCGCCCGCGCCTGGTACAAGCTGACCCATCGCGACATGGGTCCGGTCGTTCGTTATCTCGGTCCGCTCGTGCCGAAGGAAGAGCTGATCTGGCAGGACCCGATCCCGGCGGTCGACCATGAACTGGTCGGCGAGCAGGACATTGCGTCGCTGAAGGCGAAGATCCTCGCATCGGGCCTTTCGGTCTCCGAATTGGTCTCGACTGCGTGGGCCTCGGCCTCGACGTTCCGCAATTCCGACAAGCGCGGTGGTGCCAACGGGGCACGTATCCGACTGGCACCGCAGAAGGATTGGGACGTCAACCAGCCGGCGGAACTGTCGCCGGTGCTGGCGAAGCTGGAAGCCATCCAGACGGAGTTCAACGCGGCACAGACCGGCGGGAAAAAGATCTCGCTGGCCGACCTTATCGTGCTCGGCGGCGTCGCTGCGGTCGAGAAGGCGGCGAAGGACGGCGGTCACGAGACCAAGGTGCCGTTCACGCCGGGCCGCATGGATGCTTCGCAGGAACAGACGGATGTCCATTCCTTCGCCGCGCTCGAGCCGAAAGTCGACGGCTTCCGCAACTATGTCAGGGGCAGGCAGCCGCTGTCGATCGAGGCCATGCTTGTCGACCGGGCGCAATTGCTGTCGCTGACCGCGCCCGAGATGACGGTTCTGGTCGGCGGTCTGCGTGTGCTCGGCGCCAACACGGCCAAGTCGAAGCACGGCGTGCTCACCGACCGGCCGGGTACGTTGACCAACGACTTCTTCGTCAATCTGCTCAGCATGAACACGGTCTGGGACCCGGCCGCCGGCTCCGACGAAGTCTACGAGGCGCGTGACCGCAAGACCAAGGCGGTCAAGTGGACCGGCACCCGTGCCGACCTGATCTTCGGCTCGCACGCCCAGCTCCGCGCGCTTGCCGAGGTCTACGGGTCGGCGGACGCCAAGGCGAAATTCACCAGGGATTTCGTCGCGGCGTGGACCAAGGTGATGAACGCCGACCGCTTCGACATCGCCTGAGACCGCTAAAGGTGCTCCGGCGCAGCCGCGCCGGAGTGCCAGTCCTCCCAAGGACCCAACGTCCGGGCCGTGTTTCCAGCGATGGGAGCGCGGCCCTTGTCGTAAGAGACTGCGCTTTGGTGGACCGTGCCTCGCCGGGCGAGATCGTTGCGGGGTGATCTCGTCGGATTGAGTTCACCCCCTCATTTCGAACTCGGCGCCGACTTTGACGCGCAAGTTTGTCCTTCGCACCTCTCAACCATGCTCATCGGCGCACAGCGCATGATCCGATAGCGCGCGGATGACGTAGCAGTCGCCGACCGTCTGGCCATTGCAGCACGTGGCGATGCGTTCGAGCTCGGCCTCGAGCCGATTCAACTGGGCAATCTTTTCCCGCACCGAGATCAGTTGCTCCTCGGCGATCTTGTCGGCGTGGCCGCAGGGCTGCTCGGGGTGGCCGCTCAACTCGATCAGGGAGCGGATGTCCTCGACGGCGAAGCCGAGGTCGCGGGCGTGGCGGATGAAGGCCAACCGCTCCAGCTCCTGCCTGGAATAGCGGCGCTGGTTGCCTTCCGAACGCTCGGGTGCGGCAACAAGGCCCATCTGCTCGTAATAGCGGATGGTCGGCACCTTGACCCCGGTGCGGCGCGAGAGATCACCGATGGAAAACTTGAATTTGCCTCTTGAAGCTCTAGTCACTAGAGCAATTACAATGCCTGACATCAGCATTCAAGACCATACGGCGACGCCGCGCGGGCAAGACAGGCAGGTGATGTGATGACGACGCTCCTCAAGCAGGAAACAATCGGGCAGACACGGTTCAAGATCGGCGGCATGGACTGCGCCTCCTGCGCGGCCAAGATCGATACGGCGGTGCGTCGCCTCGACGGCGTCGCCGATGTCTCGGTTTCGGTGACCGGCGCCAGCATGACGGTCAGCCACGGCGGCGCGCTGCCGGAAGACAAGGTGCTGCGGCAGGTGGCGCGGCTCGGCTACGGCATCGTCAAGGCCGAGGCGCACGTATCGCCGATCTCAGACAAGGCGCACGCCGATCACGTCCCCAATGACCATGAAGGCCACGATCATGGCCACGCCGAGCCGGGGCAGGGGTGGTGGCGTTCCCGCCGGACGGTGTTGACGCTGGCCTGCGCGGCAGCGCTTCTCGCCGCCTATGGCATCGGCCATCTGTTCCCAGTGGCGGAGCGCTGGGTCTTCCTTGCCGCCCTGCTGGTCGGCCTGGTGCCGATCGGGCGGCGCGCGCTGATGGCGGCATTGGCCGGCACGCCGTTTTCGATCGAGATGCTGATGACCATAGCGGCGATAGGCGCCGTGATGATCGGCGCCACGGAAGAGGCAGCCGCCGTGGTGGTGCTGTTCCTGATTGGCGAACTTCTGGAAGGTGTCGCAGCCGGCCGGGCGCGGACGAGCATCCAGGGACTTGCGGACCTGGTGCCGAAGACGGCCTTGGTCGAGCGCGCGAGCGGCACATCGGAAGTTCCTGCCGAACGGCTCGGCGTCGGCGACATCATCTTGGTGCGGCCGGGCGACCGCATCCCGGCCGATGGCGAGATCATCGAGGGATCGAGCGATATCGACGAGGCGCCGGTGACCGGCGAGAGCACGCCAAAGCGCAAGGGTGTCGCTGACGCCGTCTTTGCCGGCACCATTAGCACAGACGGCGTGCTCAGGGTTCGCGTGACGGCGGCCGCGTCTGACAACACCATCGCCCGCATCGTGCGGCTGGTGGAGGAGGCGCAGGAAGCCAAGGCACCGACCGAACGCTTCATCGACCGCTTCTCGCGCACCTACACCCCGGCGGTGCTGGCGGTCGGCGCGCTGGTTGCGCTGTTGCCGCCGCTGCTCATTGGCGGCGACTGGAACGAATGGATCTACAAGGGCCTGGCGATCCTGCTGATCGGTTGCCCCTGCGCGCTCGTCATCTCGACGCCGGCGGCAATCGCCGCTGGCCTTGCGACCGGCGCGCGGCGTGGCCTGCTGATGAAAGGCGGTGCGGTGCTGGAAGGGTTTCGCCGGATCACGGCGGTGGCCTTCGACAAGACCGGCACGCTGACCGCGGGCAGGCCCGTGGTGACCGACATCATGGCCTATGGCCGCGATGAACGCACCGTGCTGGCGCTAGCGGCAGCGCTCGAGCAGGGTTCCAGCCATCCGCTGGCCATGGCGATCCTCGACAGGGCCAAGGCTGATGGTGCGCCGGTGCCGCCGGCTCTGGCGGCGAAGGCGATCTCGGGCAAAGGTATCGAGGGCAGCGTCGGTGGCGTCGCCGTCTTCCTCGGCTCCGGTCCGGCGGCGGGCGAACGCGCCGACATGACGCAAGTGCAGCGCCTCGCCGTCGACAGCCTCAACGGGCAGGGCAAGACCGTGTCAGTGCTGGTCGCCGACGGCGTGGTGGCAGGGCTGATCGCCATGCGCGACGAGCCGCGACCGGATGCGGCGGCCGGCATTGCGGCGCTTAAGGCCGAAGGCATCCGCACGATCATGCTGACCGGCGACAATCGCCGCACGGCGCAAGCCATTGCCGCTTCGCTCGGCATCGAGGCTCGGGCGGAGCTGTTGCCTCAGGACAAGCAGCGCATCATCGGTGAATTGCAGCGCGAAGGGCTGAAGATCGCCAAGGTCGGCGATGGCATCAACGACGCACCGGCGCTCGCCGCCGCCGACATCGGCATCGCCATGGGCGGCGGCACCGATGTGGCGCTGGAGACCGCCGATGCGGCAATCCTGCATGGCCGCGTCATGGACGTCGTGCGCATGGTAAGACTGTCGCGGGCGGTGATGGCCAATATCGGCCAGAACATCAGCGTTGCGCTCGGCTTGAAGGCGGTGTTCCTGGTCACCACCATTTTGGGCATCACCGGCCTGTGGCCGGCGATCCTGGCCGATACCGGCGCCACGGTGCTGGTCACCGCCAACGCCATGCGCCTGCTGCGCTGGCGCGGGTGAAGTGGTCTATTCCGCCGGAGCCGTCAGCGGCGGCGTGGCGTGGCTGCGCCCTTCCCAGACATAGGATGCCAGCGCCACCGCGACGGCGACCAGCATGGCTATGGCGCCCAGCAGCGGCAGGCTGCGGTAGCCATAGCCGCTGTTCAGCATCGCGGCGCCCAACGACGCGGCCAGCGCGATGCCGACATTGAAGCCGGACGGAATGAGCGACGAGGCGAGGTTCGAGGCGTCCGCCGTCCAGGCCAGGATGCGGGTCTGGATCGGTGTGCCGATGGCGAAGTTGAGGCCGCCCCAGACGACGATCGCCACAACCATCGGCAGGGGATAGGGGCTGACGGCGTAGATGACGGCCAGCGTCACCGCCTGCAGGGCCAGCATGGTGATCAATGACGGCATCAGCTTCCAGTCGGACAGCTTGCCGCCGAGGAAGACGCCGAGCGTGGCGCCGACGCCGTTGAGCAGCAGCACCCACGGCACCAGGTTCTCGTCGAGCCCGGTGACCTCCAGCAGTGTCGGGGTGATGTAGGTGAACAGGCCGAACTGGCCGATCATCAGCATCAGCATCAGGATCAGCGAAGTCCAGACCTGCTGGCGGGCCAGCACACGGACCTCGCGGGCGAAACCGGCGGGCCTGGCCGATGAGCCGGTGGTGCGCGGCAACAGGGCTGCCATGGCAAGCGTCGCCGCCACGCCGAGCGCGCACATCACCCAGAAGGTGGCGCGCCAGCCCCAGATGTTGCCGATCGCGGTGCCGGCCGGCACGCCGATGACGTTGGAGACGGTGAGGCCAGACAGGATGACGGCGACAGCCATGCCGCGCTGGTCCTCGCGCACGAGACCGACGGCGACGACCATGGCGACGCCGAAATAGGCGCCATGCGCGACCGCCACGGCAATGCGCAACAGTAGCATCGAGGTGAAGTCGGGCGCCAGCGCGCAAGCCGCCTGGCCGATGGTGAAGGCGATGGCGAGGCCGAGCAGCAGGCTCTTGCGCGACAGCGACTTGGTGGCGAGCGCCAGCAGTGGACCGCCGATGGCGATGCCGCAGGCATAGCCGGAGACGAGATAGCCGGCCGAGGGAACCGAGACGCCAAGACCGTGCGCCACTTGCGGCAGCACGCCGGCAATGACGAATTCAGTGGTGCCGAAGGCAAAGGCGGCAATGAACAGCGCAATGAGCGGAAGCGACATGGGGAAGCCTTAGCTGGAACGGCCTCAAACCACGGATGAGCGTCGCGGGCAATCCAGAAATTTTTGTCGCGAGTTTAGGTTTTCTTCAGTGGGGGCGCGAGGCGATGAAGCGCCAATCTCCCTCACGAGGGGGGAGATCGGCTGCTTCTCAGCTCGCCTTCAACCTGGATCCAGTCAGCAGACCGCGCTCTTCGAGCACCGGATAGGCCATCGAGGCCAGCAGCGAATTGATCTGCTTCAGGTCGCGGATGGTGTCGAGATGGATCGAGCTGGTCTCGACGCTCTTGGCAGTGCCGTCGCGCAGGCGCACGAAATGGCTGGCGCTGGTTTCTTTTTCGCGGTCGCGAAGCCGGTCTTTTTCCAGCACCAACTGGCGGGCGGTCTCGGGATCGCGCGACACCAGAACGTTGAAGGCAAGCCGCGCATTGGCCAGCACCGAGCTATGGAAGGCGCACAGCTCGGCCCAGCCCTCGTCGGTGAATTCCAGTCCGCGCTCGAACTTCTTTTTCACATGCACCAGCATGTTGCGCACGATGATGTCGCCGACCTGCTCCAGCTTGACGCAGGCGCCGATCAGCTCCTGGCAGCGTAGCGCCTCGTCCTCGGTCAGCGCGTTCCTGGTCAACTTGGCGAGGTAGAGCTTGATCGCGGCGTGCTTGCGGTCGACGCGGTCGTCGAGTGCGGCCAGCGCTTTAATCTTGTCGGCGTCGGCGCTTTCATAGAGTTCGATGATGCGCTTGAGCATGATCTCGATCGTCTCGCAGACCCGCACCACCTCGCGGGTGGCATTGGCAAGCGCCTGGCTCGGCACGTCGAGCGCGCTTTCGTTGAGCGCGGACAGCTCGACGACGTCAAGCGAGGCGGCCGGCACGGGCTTGGTGCCAAGTGCGACGATCTTCTCCGAAGCGCGGTAGACAAACCCTGCCAGTGGCAGGCCGGCGAGCAGGATCAGCACATTGAACAGGATGTGGGCATTGACGATCTGGTCCGCCGCCGTCGAACCGAGAAAGGCGAAGTGCGGCCTGAAGATCATGACCAGGATCAGCATGACAAGCGAGCCAAGCCCGCGCATCAGGAGATTGCCGATCGGCACGACGCGCACTTCGGGGCTCGACGAGCGGGTCAGCATCGGCGCGATGATCGAGGAGCCGAGGTTGACGCCGAGGATAAGAACAACGCCGAGTTCAGGCGTGATCAGGCCGCGGCCTGCCAGCGTCGCCATCAACAGCACCGCCGCGATGCTCGACTGGAACAGCCAGGTGATCAGCGCCGCCAGCAGATAGGCGGTGATGGAATCGGTCGAGAAGTAGTTGATGATGACCGGCATGAGCTGGCTGTTGCGCAGCGGCTCAGACGCCTGTCCGATCATCTCCAGCGACAGGATCAAAAGGCCGATGCCGACGAGGATGCGGCCGGTCTGGCGCCAGTCGCGCCGCTCGGTGGCCATGAACATGACCGTGCCGGTGATCAGGCACAGCGGCACCAGCAAGGTGAGGTCGAAGGTCAGCAGCTTGACCACCAGCGCAGAGCCGATCTCGGCGCCGCGCACTGCCAATTGGCCCGCGGCGCCCGAGACGATGCCAGAGCCGGCGAAGGAGCCGACCAGCAGCGTGACGGCGGTGGAGCTTTGCAGGGCGATGGCAAGGCCGGTGCCGGCCAGCACCGCCATGATCGGATTGCGCATGGTGGCGCGCAGGCGATGGCGCAGCACGTCGCCATAGGCGCGTTCGACGCCGGTCTTCACCATGCGGGTGGCAAACAGCATCAGCGCCACGGCGCCGGCCAGGTGCAGAAGGACGACGGACCCGCTCATTTCGTCCCCCGCATGCAAACAGGATGCGCGTCCTGTTTGGCGTGGCGATCAGAAGGGAAAACGAGGGTACGAATCATGTTCATGGCGGTGGCTTATAATAGCTCGAATATTTTAGCCGGATAATAAAATCTTGTCGATTTCAAGGGCCGTTGCAGCGCGACGGGCGGTGTCGGAAAATGGACGGACGCGCAAATGGTTGCATTGCGGGGCGGGCGCGAAGCAACGGATAGGCCGAGTTAGCAGCGCGACAGACTCCTGACCTTTGCGATTATGTTCAGCTCTATCGGGTAAATCAAGGAATTCATTACGCAATTGTAATGCAGGCGTTCAGTTTCGGTTCATCGGTGGCCCGCTATTCCTCTGGCATCGACAACCAAGGAGACTTCTCTTGAAACGCATTGTCCTTTCCGCACTCGCTTTCTCGATGCTGGCCGCTACGTCGCTCACCGGCCAAGCCGCACCACTGAACGCACCGAACGCTCCGCAGTCGAACTAGAGCCAGGTCGACTGGCAAAAGCCCAACAACAGGGATGTCAAGAAGCGCTTCATCCAGAAGCGCGTCATCCATAAGAAGGTCATCGTAAAGCGCAACAACTGGCGCAACGGCCACAAATATTCAGGCTGGAGACAGCACCAGCCGATCCGCGACTACGGCCGCTACGGCCTGCATCGTCCCGGCCGCGGCCAGGAATGGATCCGCGTCGGCAACGACTATGTGTTGGTCGGTGTGCTCTCCGGCGTCATTTTCGGCGCGCTTGCCGCGTACTGATCGCTCCCCAGGCGGATATTGGAAAGAGGCGGCCCGCAACGGCCGCCTCTTTTGCCTGTGGAAACCGGGTATGGCCCGCATTAAGGGTCGTCGGATTTCGCGGGTATGATTATATAATCGGGAAACGAGTTCCCCGATGCGCTTTCCACCCGCCTTCCTCGACGAGATACGCGACCGCGTGCCGATTTCATCGGTGATCGGCCAGCGCGTTGCGTGGGACAGGAAGAAAACCAGCGCGCCGCGCGGCGACTATTGGGCGTGCTGCCCGTTTCATGGCGAGAAGAGCCCATCCTTCCACTGCGAGGACAAGAAGGGCCGCTATCACTGTTTCGGCTGCTCGGTTTCGGGCGATCATTTCAAGTTCCTCACCGAACTCGATGGGATGAGCTTTCCCGAAGCGGTCGAAAAGATCGCCGACATGGCCGGTGTGCCGATGCCGGTTCGCGATGCGCAGGAGGAGCGGCGCGAAAAGGAACGCGCCAGCCTGACCGACGTCATGGAGATGGCCACCACCTTCTTCCAGGAACGGCTGCAGGGGCCGGAAGGCGCCAAGGCGCGTGCCTATCTGCGCGACCGCGGACTGACGCCGGCGACGCAGCAATCGTTCCGGCTCGGTTTTGCGCCCGACAGCCGCAATGCGCTGAAGGAGCATCTCGCCGCCAAGGGCGTGCCCAAGGCCGACATCGAGGCTTGTGGACTGGTGCGCCACGGTGACGACATCCCGGTTTCCTATGACTGGTTCCGTGACCGCATCATGTTCCCGATTCCGGATTCCCGGGGCAAGATCATCGCCTTCGGCGGCCGTGCTTTGCAGCCGGACGCGCTGGCCAAATACATGAACTCGCCTGACACCGAGCTCTTCCACAAGGGCAACGTACTCTATAATTTCGCCCGCGCCCGCAAGGCCTTGGCCAAGGGCGGCACGGTCATCGCCGTCGAAGGCTATATGGACGTGATCGCGCTGGCGCAGGCCGGCTTCGAGAATGTCGTGGCGCCGCTCGGCACCGCGCTTACCGAGAACCAGCTCGAACTGCTCTGGCGCATGGCGCCGGAGCCGATGCTGTGCTTCGACGGCGACAAGGCCGGGCTTAAGGCAGCGTGGCGGGCCGCCGACATGGCGCTGCCATCTGTGCAGGCCGGCCGTTCGGCGCGCTTCGCGCTGCTGCCGGAAGGCAAGGATCCCGACGATCTGGTCAAGGCCGAAGGACCGGATGCGTTTCGTAGCGTTCTGGCCGAGGCGCGGCCGCTGGTCGACCTTTTGTGGATGCGTGAGACGGCGGGCGGCGTCTTCGATACGCCGGAGCGGCGGGCCGAACTCGAGAAGACGCTGCGCGAGCTGACCAGCCGCATCCGCGACGAAAGCCTGCGCTACCACTACCAGCAGGAGATGCGCGAGCGTGTGCTGAGCTTCTTCGGCTCGCAGCGCAGTGGGCGTCAAGGTCGGCAGGACTGGAAACAGGGCCAGGGCAAGACGGCCGCGCCCGGCGGGCAGTTCGCCAAAGGCGGTGGCGGCCGCATTGCGATCACCGAAAGCCTCGGCCAGTCGGCTTTGGTCAAGCGCGGCGGCGAGGGGATGTCGGTGCGCGAGGCGACGATCATCGTCGCGTTGATCAACCATCCGGCGCTGATCGACGAGAATTTCGCCCATATCGAGTTCCTCGATCTCGCCAACTCCGACCTGAGGCGGCTGCATGCGGCAATCCTCGATGCAATGGCGCATGACATGGCCAATGACCGTCAGGCGGTGATTGCGACGATCGAACGCGCCGGCTGCGCCGAGATCTGGGAGCGGGCCGTCGGGCTGATCCGGCGGATGCGGCAATGGCCGGCGCTGGAGACCGCCGCCCTTGAAGATGCCCGCGATGCTTTCAGCCAGGCGCTGCACTTGCAGCGCAGCGCGCGCACCTTACATAAGGAGCTGAAACAGGCGGAAGCGGCGCTCGCCACCGATCCCACAGACGAAAACTACCGGCATCTGATCGAAATTCAGGCGCAATTCCAGGATGTGCAGGCCACGGAAGCGCTGATCGAAGGGTTTGGCGTCTCCTCGGGCAGGGCTGGGCGAGCTTAGTTGGAAGCGAGTGAATTGAGAAAGCGTCGTTGCGCGTCCAAATGGCGCGTAACGGGCTAAGTCGGGTAATTGATTCGCTTTTTTCATGCGAATCATGCGAGAGGCGCTTGACCTTCTGGCAGATTGGCGGAATCAGGACGATTCGAAACGTTAACCCGACCCGCGTCGACGGGAAATAAGCGATGTGAGGTACTGGTCACTGGACAGGCAGCCCGCCTGCCACAGATATCAGGGTTAATCTGGACTTAATGCATGTCGCCCAAAAGGGGAAACCGATTTGGGCAACGACATACACCAAACGAAACGAGTTGATGCAGTTACTGGCCCGGTGAAGCGCGTTTCATAAGCGAGCGCATCCGATTTGACTGGTCCGACAGCTTACGCGGCTTTGAAGTTCGGCCGCTAGGAGAAGATAAAGACTATGGCGACAAAGGAAAAGGAAGAGGTCGAAACCGAACGCGAAGGCGCCACCGATGGCCCTCTGCTCGACCTTTCCGATGATGCTGTCAAGAAGATGATCAAGGCCGCCAAGAAGCGCGGCTATGTCACCATGGACGAGCTGAATTCGGTGCTGCCCTCAGAGGAAGTGACCTCCGAGCAGATCGAGGACACGATGGCGATGCTGTCCGACATGGGCATCAACGTGGTCGAGGACGACGAGCAGGGCGAGGAGCCCGAGGCCGCCGACACCGCGGCCGATGCCGAGGAAGACGCCAACGAGTTGGCTGAGCAGACCGGCACCGCGGTCGCCGCCACCACCACCAAGAAAGAACCGACCGATCGCACCGACGATCCGGTGCGCATGTATCTGCGCGAGATGGGCTCGGTCGAGCTGTTGTCGCGCGAGGGCGAAATTGCCATCGCCAAGCGCATCGAGGCCGGCCGCGAGACGATGATCGCGGGTCTGTGCGAAAGCCCGCTGACCTTCCAGGCCATCATCATCTGGCGCGACGAACTCAACGAATCCAAGATCCTGCTGCGTGAGATCATCGATCTCGAAGCCACCTATGCCGGCCCCGAGGCCAAACAGGCGCCGGTGGTCGAGCGCGTCGAGGAAGCCAAGGTCGAGGACAAGCCGCGCCGTTCGCGCGACGACGAAGACGACATCACGAATGTCGGCGCCGATACGCGTGGGCTGACGGATGACGACGACGAAGACGAGGACGAAGCGAGCCTGTCGCTGGCCGCGATGGAAGCGGAACTCCGCCCCCAGGTGATGGAGACGCTCGACGTTATCGCCGACACCTACAAAAAGCTGCGCAAGCTGCAGGACCAGCAGGTCGAGAACCGTCTGGCCGCCGCCGGCACGCTGTCGCCCAGCCAGGACCGCCGGCTGAAGGAGCTCAAGGACCAGCTGATCAAGGCGGTGAAGTCGCTGTCGCTCAACACGGCGCGCATCGAGGCGCTGGTCGAGCAGCTCTACGACATCAACAAGCGCCTGGTGCAGAACGAAGGCAAGCTGCTCAGGCTGGCCGAAAGCTACGGCGTGCGCCGCGAAGAGTTCCTGAAGGAATATCAGGGTTCCGAGCTCGACCCGAACTGGACGCGCTCGATCGGCAATCTGACCTCGCGCGGCTGGAAGGAATTCACCAAGAACGAGAAGGATGCGATCAAGGACCTGCGCGCCGAGATCCAGAACCTCGCCACCGAAACGGCGATCTCGATCCTGGAATTCCGCAAGATCGTCAATCAGGTGCAGAAAGGCGAGCGCGAAGCGGCGATCGCCAAGAAGGAAATGGTCGAAGCCAATCTGCGCCTCGTCATCTCCATCGCCAAGAAGTACACCAATCGCGGCCTGCAGTTCCTCGACCTGATCCAGGAAGGCAATATCGGCCTGATGAAGGCGGTCGACAAATTCGAATACCGCCGTGGTTACAAGTTCTCGACCTACGCGACGTGGTGGATCCGGCAGGCGATCACGCGTTCGATCGCCGATCAGGCTCGCACCATCCGTATTCCGGTGCACATGATCGAGACGATCAACAAGATCGTGCGCACCTCGCGCCAGATGCTGCACGAGATCGGCCGCGAACCGACGCCGGAAGAACTGGCCGAAAAGCTCGCCATGCCGCTCGAAAAGGTGCGCAAGGTCCTGAAGATCGCCAAGGAGCCGATCTCGCTCGAAACGCCGGTCGGCGACGAGGAGGATTCGCATCTGGGCGATTTCATCGAAGACAAGATGGCGATCCTGCCGATCGACGCGGCGATCCAGGCCAATCTGCGCGAGACCACCACGCGCGTGCTGGCCTCGCTGACGCCGCGCGAGGAGCGCGTGCTCAGAATGCGCTTCGGTATCGGCATGAACACCGACCACACGCTGGAAGAAGTCGGCCAGCAGTTCTCGGTCACCCGCGAGCGTATCCGCCAGATCGAAGCCAAGGCGCTGCGCAAGCTCAAGCACCCGAGCAGGTCGCGCAAGCTGCGCAGCTTCCTGGATAGCTGAGACTTACCGATGCAAAAAGTTCAAGGGCGCCGATGGCGCCCTTTTTTGTTGTGGGGCGCACTCTTGCGGGCGAGGCCCTTCGGGAGGATAATTTCGGTATCGGATGCATTTTCTGGGCGACAACCCGGATGCCCGCCCCGGCGAAGCCGCCGTGCTCCGTGGCCCCGGAGGGAGGTGTGCCATGACAAGCTACATCGTGCTGATGAACTGGACGGAGCAAGGTGCCAGGAACGTACGCGAGTCACCGAAGCGGCTCGACGCCGCCAGGAGGCAACTGGGAGACATGGGCGGATCGTTCAAAGCGTTCTACCTGACCATGGGCGAATACGATATGGTGGCGGTGGTCGAAGCGCCCGACGACGCGGTGCTGGCGCGCTTCTCGCTGATGCTGGCGGCAGCGGGCAATGTCAGGACGCGGACGCTGAAGGCCTTTCCCGAATTAGCCTACCGCGAGATCATCACCTCGCTCGGGTGAAGGAATCGGCAGGGTTTCTCGAAGTCGCTGGTTGGTGCCGGCCTGGTGGCGCTTTGCCGCAAGACGGGGCGCTTCGCCGTGATAGAATGCGGCCGGGGAGATCGCGATGAAGAAGGTTTCGATATTGGTCGCCAGCTTTGCCGCTTTGTCCTCGCTGCCGTTTTCCGCCGGCGCCAGTGCGCAAAAACCGGTCGGCATGGCCAATCCGGCATCCGTCCATTGTGGCGATATCGGCGGGCGCTCGATGATCAGGAAGGACAAGGCCGGCAACGAATATAAGTTTTGCCGCTTGCCCAACGGGCGCCTTTGCGAGGAGTGGGCGCTGTTTCGCGACAACAAGTGCGTCGGGCCGAAGGCGGCCATGCGCCGCAAGTGACACACCTGCCATCATAGGGTGAAATCATGTCCGAACCGCATTCCCATTCGCATCTGTGGCCCGGCGTGCCACTCGCGCTTGGCTCGGCCGCCCTGTTCGGGGCGACGCCGCCGCTCAGCAAGCTGCTGCTCAATGGCGTCAATCCCTTCATGCTGGCCGGGCTGCTCTATCTCGGTGCCGGTCTTGGCCTCGCTCTGTACCGCCTGCTTCGGGGCAGGCAGGCCGTGGCCGGGGAGGCGCAACTGACCGCTGGGGATATTCCCTGGCTGGCGCTGGCGATCGGCATGGGCGGCGTTATCGCGCCGGTGCTGCTGATGTTCGGCTTGACCCTCAACACGGCGTCCAGTTCGGCGCTGCTGCTCAATCTGGAAGGGCTGGCGACGATGGCGATCGCCTGGCTCGTCTATCGCGAGAATGTCGACCGGCGCCTGCTTTTTGGCGCCTTCGCCATTCTGGCGGGTGCCATTCTTCTGTCGTGGCAAGGTGAGGGCGTCGCCTTCAACCGTGGCGCCCTGATGGTGGCAGGGGCTTGTCTGGCCTGGGGGATCGACAACAATTTCACGCGCAGGATCTCCGCCACCGACCCGGTGGTGATCGCCATGCTCAAAGGGCTGGTGGCGGGTGTCGTCAATGTCGGGCTGGCGCTTGCCGGCGGGGCCTTGTTTCCCCCGGCGTCGGTCATTGCAGCGACCGCCGCAGTCGGTTTCTTCGGCATTGGGGTCAGCCTGGTGATGTTCATCGTGGCGCTGCGTCATCTGGGCACCGCCCGGACAGGGGCCTATTACTCGCTCGCTCCCTTCATCGGCGCGTTGCTGGCAATCGCCATCCTGGGTGACGCCGTCACGCTCAAGCTTGCGGCCGCCGGAGTTCTGATGGGCGTTGGCCTATGGCTGCATTTGTCGGAACGCCATGAGCATGAGCACGACCATGAGGAACTGGAACACGAGCACAGCCATGTGCATGACGAGCACCACCAGCACCATCATGACGGGCCGGTGAGCGAGCCGCATTCGCACTGGCACCGGCATGCCCCGATGCGCCACCGGCATCCGCATTATCCCGACCTGCACCACAGGCATGGCCACGGATAGATGCTGACCGTCTGGTACAACACGCGCTGCCCGGTCTGCGATGCCGGTATCAGCAGGCAGAAGCGGCGGCTGATCGAGGCGGTCAAGGCCGGGCGGATCGAGTTCCGAGACATCAATCTTGAACCGGCAGCGCTTGCCGGACATGGCGCGTCGCTTGAGGACATCCGCCGCCGGCTGCACGCCACCGATGCGGCGGGCAGGCTGCTGGTCGGCGCCGACGTTGCCATCGCCGTGTGGAAGGTCACGCCGGGCGAAGGCTGGCTGGCGATGGTGTTCGGCAATCCGGTTGCCTTGCCGGTGACACGCTTTGCCTACGACCGCTTCGCCGATCTTCTCTATGCCTGGAACCGCCGCAAGGGTCGCTGGTAGCGGTTCGTCATTGATGACCGCAGGGCAAAAGGTCCGGAGGACATCTCCGGACCTTTTTCGTGCGCGCTATCGGCTGGCCGGCTTGCACAGCGCGCCGACGATGCGGCGCACTATCGGCAGCACCAGCAGCAGCGTCGGAAACGCCACCAACCACGACAGACCCCAGGCGGTCAGCCAGATGGACGGCAGCTCGGGGTGGAAGCCAAGGCTTTTCAACGTCGAGATGAACGAGACGATGAAGGTCATCAACAGCAACAGCACCAGCGGGCTGAGAACAGCGGCATAGCGCGCAGGCAGTTTCCTGCGCTGATATCTTGCATTCATTTCGGGTGTTCCCTGAAAGTGTCCGGTCCGTCGCATTGGCATCCATTCGCCGGTGGCCGGCAAAATTGCCCGGAAGACCGGGTTGGATGCGTTGCTTGACGTCAGACGCTTACGGAGCAGCCGAGGCGCTCGCCGGCCTTCTAGCGGCACGTTCCAGTGAAAGCAAGCCTCTGGCGCCGCATTCAGATACATCGTAAGATATATCTTGACTCCGTCGATTGGCTTGCCTAACTAAGATATATCGTAAGATACAACTCAAGGAGCAATCAATGCACAAACATTTTGGGAACAATCATTTCGGCGAACGCATGTTCATGCACATGGCCGGCAAATTTGGTGGCAGAGGGGGCGGCGGTTTTGGCCCGTTCGGGCAGGGCGGTCGCGGTGGCGGGCGCGGCGGCCCGGGCGACATGTTCCGCGCCGGGCGCATGCTGGCCGACGGCGACCTCAAGCTGATCACGTTGTCGCTGCTGGCCGAGGCGCCGCGCCACGGCTACGACATCATCAAGGCCCTGGAAGAGCGCACCAGCGGCATCTACAGCCCGAGCCCGGGCGTGGTCTACCCGACGCTGACCTTCCTGGAAGAGGCCGGCTATGCCGCCTCCGCCGCCGACGGCAACAAGAAGGTGTTTTCGATCACCGAAGCTGGTCAGGCGCATCTCGCCGACAACCGCGAGATGATCGATGGCGTGCTCGACCATCTCGAGCGCTTCGGCCGCAAAATGGCCAAGGCGCGCGACTGGTTCGGCTGGAACGACGAGAGTGAAGAGGGCGGGCGTCGTGGCGGCCGGGGTAGCCGCGGGGATCGTTCGGAAGCGCGCGACGAATTCCGCGGAGTCCGCCACCGACTGCGCGAGGCTCTGGGCGACTTCGTCGACGCCCCGGCCGACAAGCAGGCCGAGGCGATCGCCATCCTCGAAGCCGCCGCCGAGGCGCTGGAAGCGCTGTCGCACAAGTAAGCTCGTCCAGCCGACCGGACGCAGCCCTTGCCCGCTGGGCCAAGGACCGATAGTGAAATTCATCCCGCGTCACTCTACATGGTGCGGGATGAATGCTGTTGGAGGAAGCCCGATGTCTTTTCTGAAGCGTCTTTTCGGCGGTGGTGGCGGCGGGACCCAGGCGGCTGAGCCGACGAGTCCAGCGCCAGCCAAGCAGGTCGAGCACAAGGGCTTCCTGATCAGCGCCACGCCCTACAAGGCGGATGGCCAGTACCAGACGTGCGGCGTCGTCTCCAAGGAGATCGACGGTGTGGCGAAGGAACACAAATTCATCCGCGCAGACCGTTTCGCCGGGCTCGACGATGCCGTCGACATCTCGATCAAGAAGGGCATCCAACTGGTCGACGAGCAGGGCGACCGGATTTTTGGGTAGATCACCGCCAGCAGGGCACTGCCTAACCATGCCGGCCTTTGCACCACGATGGGCCTCTCGGTCCGGGTTGACCTGACCGCCGGCGAATCAACTCGTCCTGGCGGGATCGATCGTCATCAGGCGGGTCCTGGCCTCGATCAGATGCCTTCTCGCGGCCCTTATCCGGCCGCACAATGCCAGATTAAGAGCGACGCCGCCTTCCTCGTCGAGTAAGTCATTCGCGCGCTTCAGAGAGTGCTCAGCTCTCCTTATGCGCAGTCTGGCGTTGGCCGCTTCGATGCTGTGAATTTCAATCATTGTGCCGCGTCCTTTGCGGTTCCGGTCCCTTCACGGATTAAACCGCCGCTGATCATATTGGTTCCGGTGCTGTGACCATTCTGCGGCCGCCGCTATTTCGTTGTGGTGTTGAATTCACGGTTCGCCGCATAATCGATAACGAAGGTGCCCTCGGGAGCGCGAACGCCCTGCTTCACATTCGATATAGTCACCGTTGTGGTAAGTCCCTTCTCGTCGGTGAGGCTCCATCTGCGCAGATCGAGCGATTTTCTGTCGAACACCATGGAGATGTTCGAATTGCCGAAAGCCGATCTGTCGGCCAGCTTAACGGTAACTTGGGCGCCGTCGTCTCTGATGCTCTTGAGGCGACTGCCGGAGAAGTCGACCTTGTTGTCGAGCAGCAGCTTCAGCGGCGTCTTCGAGAGAGCATAGAGCCGCGATGTCTTCAGTTTCCTGTTGTAAACCACCAGGGATTTACCATCCGCAATCACGCTGATCCCAGATTGGCCAGCATAATTGAACCGGATCTTGCCCGGGCGTTGGAGAAAAAACCTGCCATGTTTTGTTTCCGCCTTCGGGCCCGACTGCACGAAATCCCCTGACATGGATTTCACCGATGAGAAGTGATCGGCAATCGTCTTCGCATCAACCGGCGCGGCCGAAATCGCAATCGTGGACGCGATATTCACTGCGGCAGCGCCGACAGCGGCAAACAAGAAACCCGGCAGCTTTTTGATCCGATAGGCCATTCGACTACTCCTGGCAGACGCGTGATCGAAGGAGATCACGCGCCTTGGATCAGTAGCCGTCTGGGCACCGCGCGACGTAAACCCGGCCGTACCGATCGCGATATCTGCACTGGCCGGCTTCGCTCGCGTGGCCGATGACGGCCCCGGCTATCGCTCCCACCGCACCGCCAACAACCGCCCCTTCCACAGGGTCTCCGGCCACCGCGGCGCCTACGGCCGCGCCACCCAAGCCGCCGACAGCGGCGCCTTGTTCGGTACGGGAGCACGCCGAGAGCGGAATGAGCAGGCTCAAAATGAGCAGCGTCTTTTTCATCGTTTCTCTCCTGAGGCTACTATTAGCCAAAGCTTAAATGCTTAAGAGAGCTTTTCGATCCATCGACCGTTGCCTGCCATTCAAGCCTGGCCGTGGCGGAGCCGCGTGCCTTCGGCTCAAATGGTACCCTCACTGGTGTGGATGGGTGCGCGAAGTCGTCGCTTGGTGCAAACGTTGGCCGTGGACTTCCGCACTCGCACAAGGGGGAACGGATGAAACAGAGGACAGGATCCGCGGCGAACCGAACGGGCCAGGCTGATTGCGCGCCTGGCCAGCAAGGTTTGGAAGTCGACCCCAACTAAGCCGGCTGCAGTTCCCTGCGCGGTAGTGGCGGGAACGCGATGGCGATGCCGACCGCGCCGAGCCCGATAAGAGCAGAGCCGATGAACAGCCAGGAATAGTTGGCGTAGGCATCGAACACCATGCCGCCGGCAAGCGGTCCCAGCGCCATGCCGAGGCTGGACAGCATGGTGGCGGCGCCGAACACGGTGCCGAGGATGCGCTGGCCGAAATATTCGCGCGCCAGCACCGCATAGAGCGGCATGACGCCGCCATAGGTGGCACCGAAGATAACGGCCAGCATGTAGAACTGCTCAAGCTGGCTGATCGACAGATAGGCGGCAATGACGATCGCCTGGATCGCCAGGCCCGCGATCAGCACCGGCTTGACGCCCAGCCGGTCGGCCAGCACGCCGTAGAAGAGCCGGCCGCCAAGGCCTGCCAGACCTTCGACACTGTAGATCGAGACCGCTGCCATGGGGGCGACGCCACACAGCATGGCATAGCTGACCATATGGAAGATCGGTCCGGAATGCGCCGCGCAGCAGGCAAAGAAGGTCAGCCCGAGCACGATGAATTGCGGCGAGCGCAGCGCCTGGCCGACTGTCAGGCCGGCACCTTCGGCAACCGGCGCGGAGCCGGTGTCGACCAAGACGGGCTTCGGCGGCTGGCGCACCAGCAGCACCGCCGGCAACAGCAGCACCCAGGCGGTAATGCCGATGTCGAACATGGCGGTGCGCCAGTCATAGGCGGAGATCAACCAGCGGGCGAAGGGCGAGATCGTCATCGGCGCCACGCCCATGCCGGCCGAGACCAGTGAGACGGCAAGGCTGCGGTTGGTGTCGAACCAGCCTGTGGTCAGCGCGATCATCGGCGCAAAAAAGGCGCTTGCCGCGAGACCGACCAGCACGCCATAGGTGATCTGGAAGCTCAGCAGCGAACCGGCGCGGCTGGCCAGCACCAGCGCCAACCCGAGCAGCACCGCGCCGATCATCACGACGATGCGGGCGCCAAAACGGTCCGATATCGCGCCCCAGGCGAAGCCACCAAGGCCCATCACCAGGAAGTTGAGCGTCATGGCGCTGGAAATGCCGGCGCGCGACCAGTTGGTGTCGATCGCCATCGGCTCCAGGAATATCGCCAGCGAAAACATCGTCCCGATGGCGACACAGGACATCAGCGCGCCAGCGGCGACGATGACCCAACGATAGGAAAGGCTCATTCAAATCTCCCATGCCTAAAGGCAGCGCTGCGCGCTGCTTGCACCCGAAGGACGCCGGCACCGGGTTCGATCCTACAATCCGGTTGCATTTTTTATCCAGTTTGACGTGACGCCGTTTTCGGCAGCTCAGATCGGCAGTTCCGACGTGTATTTGATCGTCTGGCTGGGGACGTCGGTCTTGACGTTCTGCACGCCCTTGATGCGGCTCAGATGCTCCGACTGGAAGCGGCGGTAATCGTCGATGCCGGCCGCCACCACGCGCACCATGGCGTCGCAATCGCCGAGCATCAAATAGCACTCCATCACCTGCGGCAGCTTGGCGACTTCGGTGGCGAAATGCTCGATCGTGTCCTCATCCTGCGTTTTCAGCCAGATGCGGGTGAAGAAGGTGAGGCCCTTGCCGATGCTGCCGGGGTTCAGCACTGCGACGTAGCGATCGATGATGCCGGCTTCCTCCAGCAGCTTCACGCGCCGCAGGCAAGGCGAGGGCGACAGGCCGACCTCTTTGGCCAGATCGTTGTTGGCCATGCGGCCGTCGCGCTGCAGCGCCCGCAGGATCCGCTTGTCGATCTCATCCAGCTTCATGGCTCTAGATTCCATCTATTTTGAAATTAATGGCACTCAATGCCGAGCCTAGTTGAAGTACAACAATATTCGCAACCATATTGCGGAGAATTGTGGGTATGTTTGCCGCCAGTATCATGAGAGTTCAAACGCAGGGCAGCGGCGGCCGCGAGGCGCGCCAGTGGAGACACATGAGCATTTCACAGGCAGTCGAGGCGGCGGGCAATGGTTCGCGATCCGAATTCCGCCGTGGCGTGGCGTCCTGCGCGCCGGTGCTGTTCGGCACCATCCCCTATGCGCTGGTGCTTGGCGCCCAGGCCACGCAAAAAGGGCTGAGCACGGTCGAACTGTCCATGATGACAGGACTGAATTTCGCCGGCGGTTCGGAATTCGCGGCGATCCAATTGTGGACGTCGCCGCCGCACATCGTGCTCATCGTCGCCATCACCTTCCTGGTCAACAGCCGTCACCTGCTGATGGGTGCGGCACTGGCGCCGTTCCTGCGCCACCTGCCACGGCGCAAGGTGTTTCCGGCGCTTTTCTTTATGTGCGATGAAAGCTGGGCACTGGGCCTGGCCGATGCCAAACAGCGCACCGCTGCCGGCGTCACGCCGGCCTTCAGCCCGCGCTACTATATGGGCGCGGCGCTGGCGATGTATCTCACCTGGGTGGCCTTCACCACGCTGGGTGCCTTGCTCGGTCCGATGCTCGGCGACGTCGGCACCTATGGTTTCGACATGGCGTTCCCGGCCGTATTCCTGGTGCTGATGCGCGGTATGTGGACGGGTATGGCGGCGGCGCGACCCTGGCTGGTCAGCCTGGTCGTGGCGGCACTGGTCTATCTCTTCGTTCCCGGCGCCTGGTATGTCGCCGCGGGCGCCATGTCGGGTCTGGTCGCGGCCTGGCTGATGGCGAGTGATGCATGATCGATGCAACGACCTTTTTCACCATCGTGCTGATGGCCGGCGTCACTTATCTCACGCGCATCGGCGGCTATGTCGTGCTGCGCAACCGTACGCTCAGCGGGCGTGCCACGGCGGTGATGGAAGCGGCGCCCGGTTGCGTGCTGATTGCGGTCATCGCACCGGCCTTCGTGTCGAAGTCCCCGGCGGATATTCTGGCGCTGGCTGTTACGCTGGTGGCCGCCACGCGGCTTTCCATGCTGCCGACTGTGCTGATCGGAGTCGCTTCGGCGGGGTTGCTCAGGCATTTCATCGGCTAGAAAGGCAGCGGCCAGTTGGCTCAGAGGCTCTTTGGCCACTGTTGGGCGGCATGTATGACGGTAAGTATTTCGACGGCATCTTCGCTTACGCGATAGGGGACGATATATGGGATATCGGCCAAAACGAGTTCTCGCGTCGCCTTGATGCGTCCAACGCGACCCATAGCCGGCTGTTCGGTAAGCAACTCCGCTGCGGACAAGATGCGCCCAATGACACGGGCGGCAGCTTCGGGACTGTCTTTCTCGATATGCGCGCCGATTTCGCCAAGCCGACGCAAAGCCCGCTTGGTCCAACGGATTGTCTTGCGGCTCATGGATCAGCCGGCGGGCTTGACGTATTTCCCGATCACGGCGGCCAACTCTTGTTCGCTGGCGAACTCACCGCGCTCGGCCTCGGCCAATCCGGCCTCTATCTCAGCGAGTTGCCACTCTTGACGAGCTACAAAGTCTTCGATGGCCTTGGCGGCCACATAAGAGCGCGAGCGATCGAGCTTTTCGGCAAGTTGGTCGAGCCTGTTTGTCGTGTCGTCGGGGAGGCGTACGGTGAAAGCCGTCATGGTTTCGATCCACTTGGTTCATTGTGATTGTGAGTGAACCAAGGTGGATCGTCAAGTCACACCCAAAGGACTCTGGTCGCTTCGCGCTGTTTACTGTCAGGAAAACAAGCGGGAGCGCATTGAAAAAGGGCGGGCGCCAAGCGCCTGCCCTCCAATTTAAGTCTTTTCCCTATGCGGCAGCCGCGACACCCTGGCTGGCTGCCACCACGGCATCGACCTTGGCGGTCGCCTTGGCGAGCGCTGCGGTCACCGCGTCAGGACCCATGCCGACGCCTTCGATGCGGATGACATCGACATCGGTCATGCCGAGGAAGCCGAGCACGCCGCGCAGGTAGGGAATGGCGTGATCGAACTGCACGGCCGCACCTTCGGAATAGATGCCGCCCGAAGCCAGCACGATATAGACCTTCTTGCCGGTGACGAGACCCTTGGGGCCGTTCTCGCCATAGGAAAAGCTCTTGCCGGAACGAGAGATATGATCGACCCAGGACTTCAGCGTTGAGGAGATGTTGAAGTTGATGAAGCCTGTGGCCAGGATCACGGTGTCGGCAGCAAACAGCTCGTCGAGCACGACATCGGAGACGCCGACGACCTCAGCCTGGCGCGCAGTGCGCGCTTCCGCCGGCACGTAGATGCCGCTCGCGTAGTCGGCGTCGATATGGGGGAGCGGATTGGCGACGAGGTCGCGCACGACGAGCGTGTTCGACGGATCGGCGGCGACGAGCTTTTCAGCGAATTCGGTAGCGATGCGGGTCGAATGGGAGGCGGCGCCGCGCGGGCTCGAAGTGATGAGAAGAATGGACATTTTGGGCTCTCCAGCGGTTGGAATGATTTGTCCCGCCAGATATGGGACTTTCGATCCATTCAATAAACTGGTATATTTTCTATACGATCCATCTATAAGTTAGATATCACGATGCAGCCCAATCCGACGCTCGATCAACTTCAGATCTTTGTGACAGTCGCCGAAGCCGGCAGCTTCTCGGCCGCCGGCCGCAGGCTCAATCGGGCACAGTCCGTCATCAGCTACGGCATAGCCAATCTCGAGGCGCAGCTGGGGCTGAAACTGTTCGAGCGCGAGGGTACCCGCGAGCCGCAATTGACCGAGATCGGCCGGGCGATGCTGGAGGATGCGCGGCGCATGATCGGTGTGCTGCAGCGCATCCGCTCGCGCGTCGACGGCCATCATCAAGGGCTCGAGGCTGAAGTCGCGCTGTCGGTCGACGCAGCGTTGCCGTCGCCGGTGCTGGTGCGGGTGCTGAAGGCGTTCGAGGCGCAGTTTCCGACCGTGATGCTGCGCCTGCATATCGGTACGCTCGGCCTGATCCCCGATCATGTCGTCAGCGGGCAGGCCGACCTTGGCATTGGCGGCCTGCTGGGCGATGTCGATGTGCATCTCGTGCGCATCGGCTTCATGTCGATCGTGCTGGCCGCCGCGCCCAGCCATCCGCTGGCTCTGCTGCCGAAGCCGGTGGCGATCGAGGATGCGCGCGAACACACGCAGCTTGTCGTCACCGACCAGTCGGAGCGCACCAAGGGGCGCGACTTCGGCGTCTTCGCCTACCGCACCTGGCGGCTGACGGATGTGCGCACCAAGCATATGCTGATGCGCGAGGGGCTGGGCTGGGGCGGGCTGCCGCGCTGGCTGATAGCAGACGACCTGGCGAGTGGCCGGCTGGTCGAAATTGACCTCGAATCCTTCAGGGAGGTGAGTTCGCCGCTGTTTGCCATGCACCGCAACGATCGCAGCCCGAAGCCCGCGGCGGCCTGGCTGATCGACCAGTTCAAGCGCCAGCTCGGCTGCTTCAACGAGTTCGAACCGGGCGAGGTGCCTGAGGAAGAGACAGGCCATCGATCAGTGCCATGAGCACGGCGCGGTAGTCCTGAGCTGACGCACCGGCCTCGATGGCCAGGGCGGCACGATCGAAGGCGGAGCCGAGCAGCGCGGTCAGCGCGTCGGCCGGCAATCTCGTCATCGTCTGCGCCCGCATCGCCGCGACCAGCCCTTCGCGCAGCGAACGGTTGCCGTGGCGGTTGTCGATCGCGTCCATGGCGGCGCGGCCAAGCACGGCCGGGCCGTCGAGCAGCAGCAGCCGCGTGCGGCCGGGTGCGCGCATCGCAGTGAGATAGGCGTCGGAGCCGGCAATGAGCGCGTCGCGGGCATTGAGCGATGGCGGCGAGGCGCGCTCGATCTCCTCGGCGACAGCCGCTGCCTCCTGCTCGACCACGGCGGCAAACAGCGCCTGCTTGTCGGCGAAGTGATGGTAAAGCGCGCCGCGCGTGACGCCGGCGGCAGCGACGATCTCCGGCGTGCCGGTCTCGGCATAGGATTTTTCGGTGAACAGCTTTCGTGCCGCGGCAATCAGGTCGGCGCGCGTCGCCTCGGTGCGGTCACGGTTGGAACGACGCGCGGAATCGCGTTGCATACATGCAGCCTGTATGTTAATTCAATCTACATGCAGACTGTATGTTAACTCACGGGAGAAGGAAAGATGAAGACGACGAGCTATTACCCGGTGCTGATGACCGGCGACGTCGCCGGCACGGCGGCGTTCTATATCGAGCATTTTCGCTTCCAGCCGCTATTCGAAAGCGACTGGTATGTGCATCTGCAATCGGTGGAGGACAGAAGAGTCAATCTCGGCATCGTCCAGGGCGATCATGAGACGATCCCGGAAGAGGGGCGAGGCCGCGCGTCGGGCCTGCTGATCAACTTCGAGGTGAGGGACCCGGATGCGGTCTATGAACGGATCGTCGCGGCCGGGCTGCCGATCCTGCGCTCTCTACGCGACGAACCCTTCGGCCAGCGCCATTTCATCACGCGGGATCCCAATGGCGTGCTGATCGACGTCATCAAGCCGATTCCGCCGAGCGAGGCGTTTCTGGCGCAGTACGCGGAGGGGGCGGTGGGCGCCTGAACGATGTTTTCGTGTTGGCTGTTTCCTACGCAATTTATGATCATCCGGTAATTGCCAAGCCGAGAAAGGTTTGATTTCTGAGCAGATGTGCGATGCAATCATGCGAGTGCAGGTGGCGAGCGGACCATTGAATGACCGAAGATCTTGTCGATCGAATTTATGAAGCGGCGTTCGTCCCCGATTTATGGCCAGACGTCTTCGACAGGTTGAGCGAACTGTCGAACTCGGCCGGAGGCGGTATGGGTTTATTCGATGATCGGCTGGACCCGATGCTCATCGCGTCGGACCTGGTCCGGCCGATACTGGAGGGCATCTCTGCGGAAGGCGGGGTCAAGAGCAGCAGTGTCTCCCAACTCCTGCTGACGCTGCCCCCACCCTCGGAATTCGTCTACGACGCGGATTACTTCCCCAAGGAGGCGCTCGAGAACAATCGGACGCGGCTCGACCGGACGCTGCCATTGGGAATCGGTGGCGAAGTCGGTACGTTCATATCCCTGCCTACAGGCGAAGTTCTGTTGTTTACGATGGAGCGTTGGCTGACCAATGATCGGCCATCCCGAGACGAATTGGACCAGCTCAACCGCATGAGGCCACATTTGGCGCGCGCCGGCCTGATTGGTGCGCGCCTGCGGCTGGAACGAGCGCGCGCTACGACTACGGCGCTTGGGGCGATCGGCCTGCCGGCCGCGGTGATGACGAGCAGGGGACGCGTTGTGGCGACCAATCAACTGCTTGACGCTCTGCCCCTTGTGTTCGTGCCGACGGCCCGTGATGGGCTCGCCCTTGCCGATGCCAAGGCAAACAAGTTGTTTCAGCAGGCGATTGCAAGCGGGACTGGTGACGCTGCGTCGGGTCGCTCCGTGCCCATAGCGCCAAGCGAGAATAGCGAGGCCATGATCGTTCACCTCATCCCTCTTCGCCGTCTGGCGCACGAACTTCTCTCAGGCGCCGACATACTGATCGCAGCCACGGCTCTCAACCCGACGAATCTGGTGCCTTCGCCGACCATCCTGACGGGCCTTTTCGACCTCTCGCCGGCCGAGGCGCGATTGGCAGCGGCATTGGTATCGGGGGATAGCCTTGGTGTGGCGGCGACAAGCGCCAACATCACCTATCGCACGGCCAGCACGTATCTTGGTCGTATCTTCGACAAGACAGGCACGCATCATCAGGCGCAACTCGTAGCTCTCCTGAAGGGAGCCTATGTCCCCGTTGCTCCCTCGAAGGGGGAGTGAGCAACGGCGGCCTTAAAGTCTTCGTTGTCCCAGAACCGCGGCACACTTCTGGGCGACATGCACTAGCTTCGCGCCACCGGCGTCACCGTCACCTGGCTGACGCCGGTGCGGCGCACCACGGTGCATTGTGTCTCGCGGCCGATGCGCTCGGCGTCGAGCACGCGCACCAGGTCGTCGACACCGGTGACCGGGCGGCCGTCTATTGCGGCGATGATGTCGCCCTCCTTCAAGCCGGCCTTGGCCGCCGGGCCATCCTTCTCGACGCTGCGCAGCCGCACCGCGGTATTCGTCGACACTTGCGACAGGAGCGCGGCGCGTCTCGGCAGATTGACGGTGTCGGCCGAGACGCCGATGAAGGCGCGGCGCACGCGGCCGAAGCGGATGATCTCCGAAATGACGAAATTGGCGGTGTTGGAGGCAACCGCGAAGGCGATGCCTTGCGCGCCATGGATCATGGCGGTGTTTACGCCGATGACCTCGCCGGCCGACGATACCAGCGGTCCGCCGGAATTGCCGGGATTGAGCGCTGCGTCGGTCTGGATGACGTCGTCGATCAGCCGGCCGGTGGAGGCGCGCATCGAGCGGCCGAGCGCGGAGACGACGCCGGAGGTGACGGTCCATTCGAAACCGAGCGGGTTGCCGATTGCAATGGCGATCTGGCCGCGCCGCAGCCGTTTGGAATCGCCCAGCGGTGCGACGTCGGCAAAGCTGCCGTCGGCGCGCACCAGCGCGATGTCGGTGTCGGGATCGCGGCCAAGAACACGACCCTCTCTCGAGGCGCCGTCCGGCATCGAGACGCGTACTGTCCTGGCATCGCCGACGACATGGAAGTTGGTGACCACCAGCCCGTCCGGCGCAATGACGAAGCCGGAGCCATGGCCGCCCTGACCGCCAACGCGCTCGATGCGGCAGACGGCCGGACCGATGCGGTCGACAGCGTCGGCAACCGTAGTCGAATAGGCGTCGAGCAGCGTATCATCGGTTTGGAATTTGGCGGCGGCGAGGGCCATGGGAGGGCTCCGTGTGTTCAGGCTTGATCGTGACTATATGTGCGGAGCGGCTGGAACCGCAGCGACCTGACCAGATGGCCAGTCAAACCGGCAACTAGCCGTCAGGCGAGTACCCGCGGACGCGCTGTCGAGCGATATCTGGGGCATGGATGAACCCAGGAGACCATTAATGAGCGATTTCAATCTGAGCGCGTTTTCGCAAGCCGTCGCCGATCTCGCCGCCAAGGCCGCGCCGGCAACGGCTGGATTCGCTACGCATCATCACCGCACGGCAAGCGCCTTCCACTGGCGTGACGGCTATTTCGTCACCGCTGAAGAGGCTGTCGAGGCCGGCGAGGAGATCGATCTGGTGTTGGCCTCGGGGGAAACGGTGAAGGCCGAGTTGGTTGGCCGCGACCCTTCGACCGGTGTTGCCCTGCTGAAGCCGGCGGAGGCCGTCAGCGCCGCGCCGCTGGCCAAGGCCGATGCGGTGCGGCCGGGCAACATCGCCATTGCCATCGGCAGCAGCGACGGTTCGGCTTTGGCTGTTTCGGGCTCGGTGGGCGAAGTCGGCCCGGCCTGGCGCTCGATGCGCGGCGGCACCATCGACCGGCGCATCAATCTTGCCGTCGGCGCCGGCGGCCGTTTCGAGGGCGGCCCGGTTCTCGACGCCAAGGGTGCGCTGATCGGCATGCTGTTGTTTGGACCGCGCCACCGGGCGCTGGTCATGCCTTACGAGACGATCGAGCGGGCGGTCGCGACCTTGCGCGAAAAGGGCCATGTCGCGCGCGGCTATCTCGGCGCCGGCTTGCATCCGGTACGCGACCGCGACGCGCAGGGCGCGATGGTGATGAGTCTCGATGACGATGGTCCCGCGAAGGCCGCCGGTCTCTCTCTTGGCGATATCATCGTGGCGTGGAACGGTGAGGCGGTGCACGGCCCGCGGGACCTGATCTGCAGGCTCGGACCCGACAGTGCCGGCGCTTCGGTGACGCTCGGTGTCGTGCGCGGCGGCGAACAGCGCGATGTCGTGCTGACAATCGGCGAAAAGCCGCTGAGCTGAGGCATCCATGGACACGCTCACCAGCGACAGGATCATGCATGACGGTGCCGTCTCGCGGCGGCTGGTGGTGCTGATTGCGCTTGGCGATGCGTCACGCGCCGAGCGCCTGGCGGCCTCGCTGGCCGCGAGCGATGACCTGCTGCCGGTCGTGGCCGGCGGTGGAAGAGCCGACGTCGCCATCGTTGACGACAGCATTGGTGATGGCGTGCCGGCCCTCATTCCACGGGTGCTGCTGACCGGACGCGCTGGCGGCGAGCGGCCCGCCGGTGAGGTGCTGGCCGTGAGGTCCGCTGGCGCGGAGGATTTGCTGATCGCCGCGGCGGCGCGGCTGGCCGCGGCCGGCTATCGCGTCTCGGGCGAGCGCGGAAGCGGACGCGATGAGGATTTCCGTGCCGGCGATGGCGAGCCGTTCGAGGAGGAGGCCTCCGACGAGCATGCCGCCCGGCCTTCGCTGTCGCCGCGTGAGGCGGAAGTGTTGGCGCTGCTGGCCGAGGGCGCTCCAAACAAGGTGATTGCGCGGCGGCTGAACATTTCGGTGCACACCGCGAAGTTCCATGTCGCTGCAATCCTGATCAAGCTCGGCGCCGCCAACCGCACCGACGCGATTGCCATTGCGATGCGCCAAGGGCTGGTGCTGGTTTAGTCATAAACCCTACGCTGCGTAACGCGGTGTCCAGCGTGTCGGGTCTTGCGCTGCGGTCGCCCGCCGCGCAAAGGTTTGCGCCTGTTGTGTTGCAAGGGAGGCGCAAGGAAATGTCGCTCAAGGGAAAGACGCTGTTCATCTCCGGCGGGTCGCGCGGCATCGGGCTGGCGATCGCGCTGCGCGCGGCGCGCGACGGCGCCAATGTGACGATCGCAGCCAAGACCGCCGAACCGCATCCGAAGCTGCCGGGCACGATTTATAGCGCTGCCGAAGAGATCGAGCAGGCTGGCGGCAAGGCGCTGCCTGTTTTGTGCGACATCCGCGAGGAGGCGCAGGTGGCCGAGGCGGTCGCCAGGACCGTGGAAAAATTCGGCGGCATCGACATCTGCGTCAACAATGCCAGCGCCATCCAACTCACCGGCACGCTCGAGACCGACATGAAGCGCTACGATCTGATGCATCAGATCAACACGCGCGGTACCTTCCTGGTCTCGAAAATGTGCATTCCTCACCTGAAGTTGGCGCAAAATGCTCACATCCTGAATCTGGCGCCGCCGCTCGACATGAAGGCCAAGTGGTTCAGGAATCACGTCGCCTACACCATGGCCAAGTTCGGCATGTCGATGTGCACGCTGGGCATGAGTGCGGAGTTCGCCAAGGACGGCATCGCTGTCAATTCACTGTGGCCGATCTCGACCATCGACACGGCGGCGGTGCGCAATCTGCTCGGCGGCGCGACGGTGGCGGCGATGAGCCGTTTGCCCGACATCATGGCCGACGCCGCGCATGCCATCTTCATGCGCCCGGCGCGCGAGACAACAGGTAATTTCTACATCGACGAGGAGGTGCTGCGCGCCGAGGGCGTCAGTGACTTTTCAGCCTATGCGCCAGCTGCGACGGGGCCTCTGGCCGGTGACTTTTTTGTCCCTGACGAGGTGTTTGCCCGCACGGACAGCAAGATCAAGAGTATCTACTAGATCCGCGTCATTGTGAGCGTCGAGCTAAGCCGTCCGCCGTGGCTGAGCCACGGCAAAGCCTCGTTCAAACAAAGCGATAGGGCGCCAACCCTGCCGGGGTGATTCAAGGTCCGGCAGGCGCTTGCTTACGCCTCATCCTTCTTGCCTTTGCCGAGGCCCATCAGCCGGTCGATATAGGCGAGCATGAGGGCCGAGGCGACGAAGGCGAGATGGATGATGGTCAGCCACATCAGCTGGTCGGTCGTGTAGGTCGACGAGTTCAAAAACACCTGCAAAAGGTGGATGGACGAGATGGCGACGATGGTCGAGGCAACCTTGACCTTCAGCGAGCCGACATCGATGGTGCCCAGCCAGTGCACGCCACCCTCCTGGTCGTCGAAGCGGCTGACGAAGTTCTCGTAGCCCGAGATGATGACCATCACCACCAGCGAGGCAACCAGTGCGGCATCGATCAGGCCGAGCATCTTGAGGATAGTGTCGGTGTCACCGAGCGTGAACGCCAGGGTAATGAACTCATAAAGCTTCTTGCCAATGCCAGGGCCAGGCCGATATAGAAAACGACGAGCAACCAGCGTGAAGCGAGAATGATCGATTCGATGGCGAGTTCGAGACGCTTCACGGGATGATTCCGGCTGGTTATCTCTCAGACAATGGTCGTATTCGGCCACGCCGCCACCGTTTGCAAGACAAAAAACCCCGCCGAACAAGGTCCGGCGGGGTTCAATGCGTCCCGCTGGAGCCGGGACGGGGCAGGGAACGCCCAGCACCGAATCTGGGGTGGCTGGGCTCGCGATTCAATGAGCCGTGTCTAATGCCCGTACAATTCTTGTTGAACCCGTCACATCCATCCATCCCCGGCGGTGCCGGGGATGGATGCTTCTCGTGCCGATTCCACAAACCGGGACATGATTTTGAAATCATGACCTAATTGTTGTTGGCCACAGGTGCCACCAGCGAGGTGATGCGGCGAATGCCGACGCGCCGGTTCTCGCGGTTCGGCGCCGACGTATTGACCTTCAGATACTCCTCGCCATAGCCCTGTGTCGTCAGGTTCTCCGGCGGGATGCCGAAGGCGTTGGTCAGAGCCTCGGCCACCGATTCTGCGCGGCGATCGGAAAGAGCCAGGTTAGCCTCCGGTGTGCCGACGGCGTCGGTGTGACCTTCGATCAGGAAGGTCTCGGCCGGATTCTTCTTCAACAGCTTCTCCATTGCGGTGGCGACGCCCTCGAGCTTCTGCACCTCGGTGTCGGAGATCGAGGCCGAGCCGAATTCGAAGTTGAGCGTGTCGAGATCGACGCGCCGTGCAATGTCGCGCACGCGTGCCGAACGTTTGACCTCGTCGATCGAGTAGAGGCGCTGGACCTTCTCCACCGGTGGCTGTTCGAGGAAGGTGTAGTAGTCGTCCGGATCTTCGACATCCTCGGAGTCCAGAATGTACTCCTCGCGCGGGATTGTCAGCCGCATCGGCGGCAGATCATCGCCGGGATCGCGCCAGTCGCTGTCGTCCTCATAGTGCCGCTCATCGACATAGCTCAGCACATATTCGCGTCCATCCGGCGCAATGCGGGAACGCTGGATAACGTCGCCATAGCGGTTGCGGATGGTGACGATCTGAACACCGTTGTCACGCTCGACGATTTCCCGGGTGCGGTCGCCCGACAGATCCTCATAGTAGACGTTCCTGGCGCCGCGGGCCATGCGCGGGGCGTCATTGCTCTCGACGAATGTCTGGTTGTTGAACTGCAGGATGACGCGGTCGCCGAGTTCCCTGACGACGTCGACGCCTTTCGGACGCCGGCGGTCACGGACGTTCTCATCGGGCGCACGCTCTACGCGCGTGCCCTTTTCCTCGGTCACCGGCGCGATCTTCTCGGGCTTGATCTCCTGTTGTGCGGCCCTGTCGTCGGTGGGCGGCGGACCTTGGTCGATGGGAGCAGCCACCGGCTTGCGGCCCTGATCGCCACCTTGCTGGGCATTTTGCCCGCCATTCTGCTGCTCGCCATCCTGGGGGACGATCTTGTCGCCCTGCTTGCGGCCGCCCCTGCGCTCGGCGTCCTTCTGGCTGTCCAGGATGGGAGCGGCGTTTGGATCGGCCGGTGCTTCGCCTTGCACCGGGTTTTCGCCCTGTGCCGGTGCTGCCGTCTCACCATTGGCCGGTTGTTCGCCGGTGGCTGGCTGTTCGGCTGTGGCCGGCTGCTCGCCAACAGGTTTCCTGACACGCTTCTTCGTCGTGTCCTGGGGCTGCTCGCCCTGGGCCGCGGGCTGTTCGCCGGCAGGGGCCGTCGCCTCTCCAGCGGGAGCCTCTTTCGGTGCCGGGGCGACTTCAGGTTGGGCCTGCTGGTCCTGCCTGTTCTTCTTGCGCGGCTTGGCCTGCTCGCCGGGCTGATTGTCGTTGGCCGGTTCCGCCTGGTTGGCCGGCGCCTGCTCGGTCTGCTGCTGCTGGTCGCGCTTTTTCCTGCGCGGCTGCTGTTCCTCGGCTGGCGCGGCCTGTTCGGCCGGCGCCTGCTCAGCCTGCTGCTGCTGGTCGCGCTTCTTCCGGCGTGGCTGCTGCCCCTCGGCGGGCTGTTCGCTCTGGGCAGGCGCGGCCTGCTGTTCAGGCTCGGCCTTCTTGCGCTCGCGCTTCTGTTCGGGTTCCGCCTGCTGCTGTTGTGCGCAGGCTTCGCCTTCGGCGCATGCTGCTTGCGCCAGGATGAATGGGGCTGCCGTGCGCTGGGCAAGGCCGGACGCGACACTTCCCTGAAGCGGGAACGCGCCCAACGGCGCGGATGCCATAAGCAGGCCGAGTGCCGTGCCTGCCAGAATCCGTGGTTGGCGTTTCATCGAAATTCTCCTTGTGGGGTCCCATCCTTGCCGAAACCGATCTTGTGCCGATTGGTTCCAGTCTGGCACGGATAGAGGCCATACGGGGCGATTGACCGACCTTTTGAAGGCAACTTCATGTCATTCACCTGGCGATAGCCGCAATTGCGACCATTGCCGCGCTTGACCTTGCCCGCGGCTGGGGCCACATCCCGGAAATGGAAACGCCATTCTGGAAAACCAAGGCGCTGGAGGCGATGAGCCCGGCCGAGTGGGAATCGCTGTGCGACGGCTGCGGTAAATGCTGCCTTTCGAAGCTTGAGGACGAGGACACCGGCGAGATATACTGGACCAGCGTCGGCTGTCGGCTGTTCGATGCCGAGACCTGCCGCTGTTCGGACTACGTCAACCGGCTGGCGCGCGTTCCCGACTGCGTCGGGCTGACGCCACAGAATGTGCGAACCATCAGTTGGCTGCCCAGCACCTGTGCCTATCGGCTGGTGGCCGAGGGCCGCGACCTCTACTGGTGGCACCGGCTGGTGTCGGGCAGCGCCGAGACCGTGCATGAAGCCGGCATCTCGATGCGCGGCCGGGTCAAGGCGAGCGAAACCGATCTTGCCGAGCCGGAAGACTATTTTGACTATGTACTGGACGAGGAGCCGTAGACCAGCGGCGGTGAGCAAGAGCCTCGCGTTTGAAGACATTCGGCCAATCCGCGGGGTCGGAACCGGGCGCCGGGTCAGGCGTTCTGGCCTTCACCGAGGGCTGGGGACGACGGCGAATGGCGGGAACTTTCCTTTTCCCGCCATATGAACCGGAGATGAACGGCAGGTTCGTAAAGAGTTCAGACAGGCAGGCGCATTCTCCCACCATCGGTTCACGAGGACGGGCGAAGGCCCGCAAAAAGGAGAGAAGACGATGTTCAACACGATCAAGACGGCAGCCCTTTCGGCCCTGGTCGGTCTCGGCACGCTGGCGGCCGTTCCCGCTCACGCCGACAGCCTCTATCTCGGCTTCGGCAACAACAACGATCCGCGTTTCGGCGTCTATACCGGTGACGACGGTTATCGCCATCGCCGTGACGAGCGCCGTGGCAACTGGCGCCGTGGCTGCTCGCCGGACCGCGCCCTCGACAAGGCCGAACGCATGGGCCTCCACCGCGTCCGGATCGTCGACGTCAACCGTCGTACGGTAAAAGTGGCGGGCCGCCAGGATGGCGACCGTGTCGTGGTGGTGTTCGCCAATGAGCGCGGCTGCCCGGTCATCTATCGCTAAGCTCGGGTTTGGCCGATCAAGAGGCATGATCCTCTGCAAGGATCAGCCGGCGGCATGATCTTCTACGAAGATCAGCCGGGAGACACAATCTTCTGCGAAGATTGGTCTGGACTAGCCGAGCCCCTTTCCGTTTGAAGGGTGTGGCTCGAAAAAACCCGCGGGAGCAATCCCGCGGGTTTTTTCATGCACTCTATTGGTTGATGATTGCCGTGGCCAGGCTCAGCCACGGATCTTCAGAGCCGCTTATTTCAGCTCGAAGGTGACGGTGACCTGCACATTGTAGGCGTTCTCACCGGCCTGTACCGGAGCCGCGCCGGCCGCGGCATCGAAGGCTTTGGCATTGATCGGCATCGGCGCCGGCCTGATGTTCTGGTCTGTGATCTCGAGCACCCGGCCCAGGCTGACGCCGGCGGCTTCGGCCAGCGTCTTGGCCTTGGCCATGGCGTCGGCGACCGCCTTCTTGCGCGCCTCGGTGACCGTAGCTGCCGGGTTGTCATTGGTGAAGGCAATGCCGCCGCCCTGGTTGACGCCTAGCGACACCGCCTTGTCGAGGATCTCGCCTGTCTTGTCGACGTCGCGCACCCGCACCGAAAGCGTGTTGGTCACCTGGTAGGCGACGAGTTCGGCTTCCTGACTGCCGTCCGGCTTGTTGGTGTAGTTGTAGCGCGGGTTGATCTGGATGCCAGCGGTCTGCAGATCGCGGTCCTTGATGCCGGCGGACTTCATCGCCGCGATCACGGCGGCCATGGCGTCATTGTTGGCATCGAGCGCGGCGCGCGCGGTTTTGGCCTCGCGCATGACGCTCAGCGTCAGGACCGCCAGATCGGGGGCTACGGTTGCTTCGCCTTCGCCCGACACGATGATGCGGGGCGGCGTCGGCAGATCGGCGGCTCCAGCCATCGCCGGAAAAGCGATTGCAGTGGCGAGCGCGAGAGGCAAAAGATGTCTGGTCATGAAAATCTCCTTGGTCTGCGATCAAGTCGCATGGGGTCGCGTAGAGCGCGATTATGGGTTGATTTGGGCGATCTGCGGAAGCCCGTCGGGAAAGCCTTGTGCCGCGATGCGAAAAACATTAATCCAGCCCGCGTGGGGCCTGTAGCTCAATGGTTAGAGCCGGCGGCTCATAACCGCTTGGTTGGGGGTTCGAGTCCCTCCGGGCCCACCATAACCATTGATTTTATTGATAAAAATATGCCTCGGCCCAAAACGTTTTGGGCCCATTATGGGCCCAAAGAGAAAGGTCGGTTGATATGCCATCCTGCGCACGGTCGGTTGATTGGCTTACTTGACGACGCGCAGGGCCGCTCGCTGCTTCATCGCATCGCGTTTGGCCTCACGCTCGTTGATGGCGCGGGCTATGTCGACAGCCATTCGCTTCTTGTTTGCCCCTCGGACATATTCGTCCGTCACCGTCATGGAAGAATGCCCCATCGCCTCCATGATGGCGCGCGCTTGGATGTTGCATTCGGCGAGATACGTGCCGAAGGTGCGGCGGAGCCCGTGCAGAGTGTAGCCCTCCGGAATGCCTGCCTGCTTGTTCCAATGTGCCATCATGCCGGTGAGGCTCTTTTCGGCGAATGGATGCCCATAGGCATTCTTCAGTACCGTCCCGCCTTCCGAACGATCGAGCGGCGCCAACGCTTGCGCCAGTTTGTCGACGATTGGGATGAACATCTCGCGCCCGCCGTGACGGTTGCGGTTCTTCTTCTGCCGGAAATCGAAGGCCTCGATCATCTCCAGAGAGCCATCGAACAGTTCGATCTCCTCGAAGACCAAATCGTCCCATTCCAACGAGGCGATATCGCCGCGTCGGTTGCCGAGCCAGAAGGCGAGCGCGTAACAGGTGCGCGGCGGGGAGCCGATCGGATGGCGCGCCTCGAACTTTTCACGAATGGGGACCGGCCACGCGGGATTGGCGGTCGATTTAGGAATGCGGACGCGGATCGACAGTGAGGGATCGTCCTGTGGTTTGATCCATTTCTCAACTTCGATCCCCACCCACAGGAGCTTCTTGATCGCGACCAGCAGGTGCTTGGCAACCGTCCGGTTGGCGGCAAAGACGCTTTCGATAATCGCGCGCAGATGGTCGGCGTCGAGATGTTCTACTGGCGTATCGCGCCAAGTCAGCGGATAGGCAGGATCGACCTGCATCCGGAGGAAGCGTTCAATAAGCCGGGCATTTTTCCGTTGCGTAGCTTCGTCAAAGTCCAGCCATTCCATCGTCGCTTCAAGTCGCCGCGCAGCATGACCGAACGTTTTTGGCAACGCCCGACCGGGGAGGTCGATAATAATTGCCTTCAGGCCCTGGCCTTGCGTTGCCCTTTCATAGGCAGCCTCGAATTCCGGATCGCCGGGCTGACCGGGAAGGCGGATTTCGGGCATTCCCTTTGCACGATAACGATAGACTGTTTTTCCGTTTTTGAGGCGCGACGAAACGCCGGGGTAAGTGTCATCCTTGAATGGCCGGGCCACTAATGCCTCCTTCCAGTCCTCTACCGCCGCTTTTCCGCATGCGGAGAGGCCTCTATCATCGCCTGAAGCGAAAGGGATTTGCTTTCGAGAGCAACGCGTAGGAGTATCGGGTACGGGAAACCTCGGCCTTGCTCTATGCCTTCGTATGTTCGTTTCGGTATTCCCAACACCTTGGCTGCACTTTCAGCAGTGAATCCCCCCTTCGCCCGCCAGGCTTTCACATCTCGCGCAAGCTTCTCATTCTCGTTCACGTCATCCCTTCCGCTCAGACGATGACCGTACTACGCCAACAGCGTATACGCAATGTGCGTAGTCTCTATCTTGTTGCTGCCTTCCGCTTACTCCGATCCAACAGTTCTTGGAGACCGCTATCTTTGTCCGGCAGGGAGGCTGGTCATGCATTCCTATGGGCCTCCCAAGCCTAGCTCTCGGCCATCCGAATCCCCTCAAGGGAGATGGATGGTCAGAGCGCTGGTGGCCAAGGCAATGCTTGCTCAGGACTCGATTCGGCGGCCAATGCGCCTTCAGGTCCTTACATCATGCTGGTTTCGAGGCGCTCCACGATCTCGTCAATTTCCTTGGCGCTACGACGGCGCTGTTGTTTATGTATGGATCGCGCCAACAGCAGATCTCCTTTGAGAAGGGCGTCGACGAGGGCCCCGTGAGCTTCCGTCGAAGGCACCGGAGTTGGCCTAAACGTGCGGGTTATGGTCCGTACGCGCCACATCTGTTCGAGGAACTGGTTGGCGCATTTGATTAGGACTTCGTTGCCGCTCAGTCCCAGCAATGCGCCATGGAATTCCGCGTCCGCTTCGGACCACCGCTTCAGGTCGTCCATCTCGTTCGCCTTCCGCATCTTGGCGACGGCGACCACGAGGGATTGAAGCAGCTCCTGGGAACAGCGCTCGTGGATCACGTCGATCGCGAGCAATTCGAGGCCGGCAAGAACCTCTTGGATGTCCCACAGTTCCTTTCGCGAAATCAGGGGCACGCGGAAGCCCTGGCGCGGCAGCACCTCCAGCAAATTTTCTTCAGAAAGACGCTGCAACGCAACTCTGATCGGCGTACGACTCATCCCCAGACGTTTCTCGACCTCGCCGATGGAGATGGACACGCCCGGCCGATAGCTACCTGCGAGGATGTCACGCTTGAGTGATGCATAGGCCACGTCGTAGTTCGTTTGATTTTCAGAAGCCATCGGCGCTCCAGATTATGACAGGAATTATACGCTATTGTATACCTAGAAAGGCCCCAAATGTCCATCTCGCCTTCTTCCTTTGAAAGCGGAAGTAGGTGTGCCCGATCCCGACGAAGCCAAACGGATGACTCAGAGACGGCACATCAGGTTGCTCTCACGACGGCTGCGCGCTCTTGAGGGCTTGATCGAGGTGGCGATTTCTCGAATCCACGCATTGCCCCTTGCATTCTGACGCTGTAGGTGCGAACCGGCTCGGCGATATTCTTGACCTTTTGAGCGCCGGCAAAGTCGATTGGCAGGCTGAGCTTGCCCTTCATGTGATCGTAGGCGGTGCCCGAGATGAGAACGCCGCCCGGCGGGCAAAGCTGCTCAAGGCGCGCCGCCACGTTCACGCCGTCGCCGAAGAGATCATCGCCTTCGACCATAACGTCGCCGAGATTGATGCCGATACGAAATACTACGCGACGCTCGGCAGGTGCCTCGATCTGATGCGCGGCGACGCTGGTCTGAATGGCCACGGCGCAAGCAACGGCATCGACGACGGAGTGGAACTCAACCAGGGCGCCATCGCCCATGAGCTTGACGACGCGTCCCTTATGCTCGTTGAGTAGTGGATCGATCACCTCCGCCCGGAGCGCCTTGATCGCTCCCGAGCGTCGCCGCCTCGTCGGCCTCCATGAGGCGCGAGTAACCGACGATGTCGGCGGCCATAATGGCCGCCAAGCGCCGCTCCGGTCGAGTGGTCACCACGCTGGTGTGCTCCCACAGCCAAAGGTGTGCTCTCGCATCTGGCTCGCTTCGATCCTTTCAGGTCTCGACTCAAACCGCAAGGCGAATGGGCTACGGGTAGTGGGTCAGTTTGAAATCTATTGCTCGGCAGCTTACCGCAGTTCCGATCGGGGAGCGGACCGTCCGGTCTTGGCCCCAATCCTGTCGTTCATTGGTAATCCGACCGGTATTCGCCGATGCGGCGAGAGCGGCTTGCGAGAATAGGCGGGGCAGGCGAGGGCTATTCTTAGGCTTAGTTCGGCCTTCGATGGTCTGGCATTCTCCAAGCAGGCTAACGCCTCTATAGACGCCAGTGTGTTTGCCCTTCTGAAGCCTTCCCCTTGCCCCTCTCTGATAGTCAATCGCTATCAACGCCATTGCGCGGCCCTCTGCAACACCTCGGCAAAACTGGCTCAATGAGATCCGTCCGCGTGATGCGGTCTTGCGGCCAGATGCGCTGCAATCACGTCCAGAAGCGGCTTTCCCGCCCTGTCGGTGCGGGTAGTAATTTTCATAGGCTCCCTCCCTCGTTTGGTGTCCCTCCGCCATGGCGCCGGTGCGGGACGGGGCTTGGCTTTCTGGGCTAGGCATTCATCGGGAATTCGAACCACGGTCCACGCCCGAGCAACTAAGATAAATTCACCTGCCCAGATTGACATTTGTCGAGCGCTAATCGACTATTGTAAAAATCGACAGGGAGTAGCAATTCTTCTGTCGATCGGCTCGAGCCAGGGAGGGGTGTCGAGCATCCGTGGGAGGAGAAAAATTGGAATTTCTGCTCGAAGTAGATGGGCTGAAGAAATCCTTCGGCGGCGTCGCGGCCTTGCGCGAAGGCCGCTTTCAACTTCACGCTGGCACGGTTCACGCACTCTGCGGCGGTAACGGCGCGGGCAAGTCGACCTTCCTCAAGATACTGATGGGCATCTACAAGCGTGATGCCGGCACAATCCGCCGCCGCGGCAAGGACGTGGAATTCGCAGGCCCGGCCGACGCATTGGCCTCGGGCATTGCCATCATCGAACAGGAACTCAGCCCTGTCCCTCACATGACGGTCGCAGAGAACATCTATCTTGGCCGCGAGCCTTCGCGGTTCGGAGGCATCGATTTCCGCGCGATGAACCGGTCCGCGCAAAAGTTGCTGGACGGTCTCGAATTCGATATCCGAGCCACGCAATACATGATGAACCTCTCCGTCGCGCAGATGCAGCTCGTCGAGATCGCCAAGGCGCTCAGTCACGACGCCGAGGTCATCTTCATGGATGAGCCGACATCGGCGATCGGCGAACGCGAGGCGCAGCATCTGTTTGCGGCGATCCGCCGCCTGCAGGCCCAGGGCCGCGGCATCGTCTATGTTTCCCACCGGCTGTCGGAGATCTTCCAGATCGCCGATTCCTACACGGTCTTTCGCGACGGGGCCTATGTCGGCAGCGGGACGCTGGCCGACATCGACCGACCCGGTCTCATTCGCATGATCGTCGGCCGCGAGCTGTCGGAAGAATACATCAAGACCAACACACCCACCTTGGAAACCGGCCTCGAAGTTGCCGGGCTGAGTTGCCCCAACAGAATCGAGGATATCTCCTTCTCCGTGCGCAAGGGCGAGATCTTCGGCATCTACGGCCTGATGGGCGCCGGACGGACGGAGATCTTCAATTGTCTGTTCGGGCTCGACAAGCCTTCGGCGGGAAGCGTCTCGGTCGACGGAGTGAAGATAGCCGTTTCGAAGCCATCGGATGCCATGGCGCATGGGCTGGCACTGGTCACCGAGGACCGCAAGCTGACCGGCCTCAATCCGAGCGCCTCCGTTCGTGCCAACATTTGCATGGCGAGCCTGCCGGAAATGAGCCCTGCCTTTGCCATGGATCGCGCCCGGGAGGCGCAGGCAAGCCAGCAGATGCAGGAGCGGTTTCAGATCAAGGCGGCGCGCGACACGATGCCAGTTTCCGGCCTTTCAGGCGGCAACCAGCAGAAGGTGGTGCTGGGCAAATGGTTCCTTCGAAATCCGAAGGTCCTTCTTCTGGACGAGCCGACCCGCGGCGTCGACGTCGGCGCCAAGCGTGAAATCTATCGAATCATCTGCGAATTCGCCGCTGTCGGCGGCACGGTGGTCATGATCTCGTCGGAAATCGACGAGGTTCTGGGCATGTCGGATCGGATCATGGTGATGCGCGCCGGCCGAAGCGCCGGCATCTACAGCCGGGAGGAAACGGATGCCCAATCACTCGTCCACCTTTCAACATGAGCAAGGACTGGGTGCCCGTCCGGCAGCAGAGGAGTCAGTAATGTCGGTTGGCGACAAGGAGAATACGAATGGCTGGCTCGGTTCGGAGCAGCGCCGGATGCTGATCCAGGAATACGGCATCTTCCTTGCGTTCCTCATCCTGGCGGCCGTGCTGTCGGTCTCCAACGAGTTCTTTTTGACCGCCGGCAACATCTCCAACGTGCTGTTGCAGACCTCTATCAACGGTGTCCTCGCCATCGGCATGACCTTCGTGATCCTCACGCGCGGCATCGACCTTTCGGTCGGTTCCATCGTCGCGCTTGCCGGCCTCATCAGCGCCAGCTTCGTCACCACATCCGCCACCGCCGGGATTGCAGGCGCGCCCTACCCTGTCGTCTTCGGCCTCGGCATCGGCCTGCTGGTCGGCGTTGCCTGCGGCGCCGTCTCCGGCGTGATTGTGTCGCGGTTTTCCGTGCCGGCCTTCGTGGCGACGCTCGGCATGCTGTCGGCGGCACGCGGACTGACGCTGATCTATGGCGGCGGCCGACCTGTTCCCGCGCTGACGCCGGCCTTTCGCTGGATCGGCACGGGCGACGTCCTTGGCTTGCCCACACCGGTCATCATTCTGGTGGTGGTGTTCGCCGTCTCCTGGTGGATCCTCAACCGGACCCGCTTCGGCCGTTACATCTATGCCGTTGGCGGCAACCCTCACGCCGCCAGGACCTCGGGCATCAACACGACCCGCATTCAGTTCGTCGTCTATGTCATCTCCGGCGGTCTTGCCGGTCTCGCTGGAATGCTGCTCAGCGCCCGCACCGGCTCCGCGCTGCCGCAGGCCGGCATTGCCTATGAACTGGACGCGATCGCGGCGGTGGTGATCGGAGGAACCAGCCTTTCGGGAGGGGTCGGCCGGGTGACCGGCACGCTGATTGGCGCGCTGATCATCGGCGTCATGAACAACGGCCTCGACCTGATGGGAATCCAATCCTATTACCAGCAAGTGCTCAAGGGCGCCCTCATCGTCGGCGCCGTGATGCTCGACCAGAAGAGAAACTACGGGGCCTAAGCCCCCTTTCGGGATCGGACCTGCACAACGCGTGTCCGTTGATAGGCGAACCATGTCGGTCGCTCACTTAAGGTGGAGGTACGAAATGAAAAGATTGATGATAGCGCTCGCATCCGCGACCGCGTTGTTGGCCTCGCCGGCCATGGCGCAGGAGAAGATCAAGATCGGCGCGGCGCCTTACGGATTGAATGCCGAGTTCATGCAGATCTGGGCGGCAGCGCTTCAGGATCATCCGGCCGTCAAGAGCGGTGAAGTCGAGCTGACGATCTTCGACGGCCGCTATGATGCCCTGGTCCAGCAGGACCAGTTCAAGACGATGGTCACGCAGAAATACAATGCGATCATCTTCGCGCCGATCGATGTCGACGCGGGCGCGGCTGCCGTGCAGTCGGCCGCCGATGCCGGCATCCCGGTTGTCGGCTCGAACACCCGCGTCAATTCCGACCTGCTGGCCTCTTATGTCGGATCCGACGACACGATCTCTGGCTACATGGAAGCCAAGACCGTGCTCGACAAGATCGGCTGCAAGGGCAATGTGGTCATCCTCGAAGGACCAGTGGGGCAGTCCGCGCAGATCTCTCGTCTCGAAGGCAACAAGAAGGCGCTTGCCGAGTGCCCGGATGTCAAGATCCTCGAAGATCAGACAGCAAACTGGTCGCGCGCCGAAGCCCAGACGCTGATGGAAAACTGGCTCACCGCGCACCCCAAGCAGATCAATGGCGTGATCGGCCAGAACGACGAAATGGCGCTTGGGGCGATCGAGGCGATCAAGGCCGCAGGCCTGGACGTGAAGAGCTTCGCCATTGCCGGCATCGACGGCATCACCGATGCGCTGCACGCCGTCAAGGCCGGCGAGATGACATCGATCCTTCAGGACGCGCGCGCCCAGGCACAAGGCGCGCTCGATCTTGCCATCTTCAATGCCAAGAAGGGCGACTACAAACCACAGTCCGACATCTGGGCAACCTACAAGGACATGCCGTGGAAGGACGGCAAGGAGAAGATCTACAATGTGCCATGGACGCCGGTGACGGCGGAAAACGTCGACAAGCTTCTTGCGACGCGCAAGTAACGCAGCCCTGGGGTGTGCTTTCTTGCACACCCCACTTTTCAACAGGCCGAGAAGAGAACCATGACGGACTCAATACGGGTTGATCTCAACTTTTCACTTGGCGGCAAGGTCGCTCTGGTCACCGGCGGCGCCTCCGGCATCGGCAGTGCGATTGCCTCGGCATTTGCCGAGAAAGGGGCTGCGGTCGGCGTGATCGATATCAATGAATCGGTTGCGCGATCGAAGGCCGACGAACTCGGCAACGGCGCGAAGTCCTTCGTCTGCGATGTGTCCGATCCGCAATCCGTGGAGGCCGTGTTTGCCGCGGCGCAAGCCGCTTTCGGTCACATAGACATCGTCGTCAACAGCGCCGGGGTCGTTATGCTTGCTCCCGCCGAGGAGCTCAGTCTCGATGCCTGGGACAAGACCATCGCCATCAATCTTAAGGGAACGTTCCTTGTGTCCCAGGCCGCGGGACGCGTCCTGATCAAGGCCGGCAAAGGCGGCAAGATCATCAACATGGCGTCGCAGGCCGGCACCGTCGCGATCGACCAGCACGTTGCCTATTGCGCCTCGAAATTCGGCGTCATCGGCCTGTCCAAGACGCTGGCCGCCGAATGGGGCAAGCATGGCATCACCGTGAATACGATATCGCCTACCGTGGTTCTAACCGAGCTTGGCAAAAAAGCCTGGGACGGCCCACGTGGCGAGGCGCTGAAGCAACGCATTCCGACCGGCCGCTTTGCCTTCCCCGAAGAAATAGCCGCCGCGGCGGTGTTTCTGGCATCGAACGCCGCCGACATGATCAACGGCGCCGACCTACTGGTCGATGGCGGCTACACCATAATCTGACCGGCGCAAGATTGGAGCAACAATGCAGCGGTTTATCAACAATCCCGACGAGGTCGTCGAGGATACGGTCAAGGGCTTCGTCAAGGCGCATGCCGACATCGTCAGGCTCGGCGACAATCCCCGCGTCATCGTCGCCCGCCAGGCGCCGGTCAGCGGCAAGGTCGGCGTCATCACCGGCGGCGGCTCCGGCCACGAGCCTGCCTTCATCGGCTATGCCGGACGCAACATGCTGGACGCGGTTGCGGTCGGCGAGCTGTTTTCGTCGCCGACAGCAAAGAGCTTCTTCGACGCCGCGCGCGAAGCCAATGGCGGCAAGGGTGTCGTCTGCCTGTACGGTAATTATGCCGGCGACAACATGAATGTGAAGATGGCCATCAAGCTCGCCGCCAAGGACGGCATCGAGATCGCAACGGTCGTTGCCAACGACGATGTGTGCTCGGCGGGACCGGATGAGCGCCACAAGCGCCGCGGCGTTGCCGGCGAGATCTTCATGTGGAAATGCGCCGGCGCCAAGGCCGCGGAAAGTGCCGATCTCGCGGACGTGCAGGCAGTGGCGCAAAGGGCGATCGACAACTGCCGCTCGATTGGTGTTGGCCTTGGCCCTTGTACGCTGCCCGCCGTGGGGCACCCCAACTTTCTGATCGAACCGGGCACGATGGAAGTCGGCATCGGCCATCACGGTGAACCGGGCGTCAGGATCGAGCCGCTGAAGCCCGCGGCCGAGATCGCGCGGGACATGGTCAAGATCGTCCTGGACGATCATGACCTTGCGGCCGGAACCGAGGTTGCGGTCCTGGTGTCCGGCCTCGGCGCAACGCCGGTCAACGAACTCTACATCCTCAACGGCACGATCGAACAGGAAATCGCCGGGCGCGGATTGAACATCTACAGAACCTACATCGGCAACTATTTCACCTCGCTGGAAATGGTCGGAGCCACGCTCACGGTCATGGCGCTCGACGCCGAACTGAAAAGGCTGCTGGACGTGGACGTCGATTGTCCCGCAAGGCTCTAGGAGACAGACGAATGCAGCACTTTGACAACGCTTCCGCCGGCGACATCGTTCTTTCGATCGCGGATCGGATCATCGAAAATCGGGCCTATCTGAGCGAGATCGACGGCAAGATCGGTGACGGCGACCACGGCGTCAACATGGCCAAGGGCTTCGGCATGGCCGCGGAGCGAATCAGGGGCAACGACATGTCGCTGGCCACGGCGCTCGATACGCTGGGCACGGTGTTGATGACGGAGATCGGTGGCTCGATGGGACCACTCTACGGCGTCATGTTCACGCAATTCGCCGAAACCATCGAGACATCGCCGTCCATCGACGCAAAGACCTTCAGTGCCATGCTAACGAACGGTCTTGAAGGCGTCCAGGCGATCGGATCCGCCAAGGTCGGCGACAAGACGCTGCTTGATACCCTCGTTCCGGCCATCGAGGCTTTCGACGGCGCCAACGCCGACGGCAAGCCGTTCCCGGAAGCCCTGGATGCGCTGGTTGTCGCGGCCGAAAAGGGTCGCGACGGCACGAAGGATCTGGTGGCGAAGATTGGCCGGGCCAGCCGCCTGGGCGAACGCTCGCTCGGCGTCCTCGATGCCGGCGCCACATCCTGTGCGTTGATCCTGAAGGCCCTGGCGCTTGGTGCCAGGCAGAAACTGCAGCTGTCGGTGACGGCAGGTCGTTGAATTGTGAAGTATGCTCCTCCCGAGCAATGGCTCCCGGCTGACCTTCCAGCCGGGAGCGAGCCAGAGCATGATCCCGAAAAGTGGAATTCTGGTGCCTGATCGGAGCCAGATTGAGAGTTCGCCCGTTTGCGCTCATCTTGGCGATCGATCTTGGGATTCGGGGAAACCGGGCAGCATGACCGTCAAGACACCATCAGCACGGAAGAACGGAACCGTGCGAGCCGGAGCCGACGCTACGGCTGAACCCATTCCGTTGCGCTATGGCGACGACCCCTATGTCTGGGCCTGCTGGCTCTATTACGAAGATCGCATGACGCAGGGCGATATCGCCGACATCATGGGCATTTCGCGGGCGACGGTGAACAGTTATTTGGCTGATGCGCGCGCCAGGGGGATCGTCAACATTTCCCTCGAGCCATCGCGGCTGAGTTCACTCTCGATCGCGCAGGAACTCAAGCGCCATTTCGGGTTGCACGATTGTCTGGTCGTGCCAAGCGACGACAATACCCGTCCGCTGATCGATCGGCTCGGCGGGGCCGCGGCGCAGGCCCTTGCCAAGCTTTTGAAATCCGGGGACACGCTTGCCGTTGCCTGGGGGAGGACCGTATTGACAATCGGGGAGCAGGCCTCTGTGCCCGGCCTCCAGGACGTCACCATCGTCCAGGCAACGGGGGGCACGCGTGCGAGTTTTGCCTACACGCCGGAACTCTGCGCGGCCGCCATCGCCGGCGCCGTGGGCGGGAAACTGATCAACATCACCGCACCAGCAGTTGTTTCGACGGCCGAGGTTCGCGACATGCTGTTGCGCGAGACGCTGATCGAAAGCCAGTTCGAGGCGCTTGCCAAAGCCAACAAGGCGCTTTTCGGCATCTCTTCCCTGCGCCCCAATTCGACGATCCACACCAGCGGCTTCTTTGAATCGGTTTCACTTCAACAGTACCTCGCCAAGGATGCCGTGGGGGTCGTTGCCGGCCGCTTCATCGACGGACAGGGCAATCCGGTGGCCGGCCCGCTCGACGACCGCACGATCGGTATATCGCTCGACAGGCTGAAGGCCATTGGTTTGCGCATCGCGGTCGCCGGCGGTTTCGACAAGGTGCCGGCGATCCTTGCCGCGCTGCGCGGCGGTTATGTCAACGTGCTCATCACGGACGCTGCCACGGGCCGCGGCATTCTGAATGCCGACGGCGTGACGGAGCTCGACCAGAAGCTTTCGCAACGTCCAAGGCTCGACAACGCCGTGGCTTTGCCCAGCAACTTCCGCACCCATGTCAAGAAGTTCCTCAACGATCCCGACGATGTCGTTGAGGAAATGCTTGACGGCGTGGTGAAGGCCCACGCCGCTTACATCGAGCCGATAAAGGGTTCGCATCGTGCTCTCGTTGCCCGTGCGGGGCCGAGGCCTGGGAAGGTGGGGCTGGTGATCGGCGGCGGCACCGGGCATGAGCCCTGCTTTCTCGGCTATGTAGGAAAGGGGCTCGCCGATGCCGTGGCCGTCGGCAACATCTTTTCGTCACCGCCTCCCGGCACGATCTTCCAGTGCGCCAATGCCGCCTCGGGCGGGCAAGGCCTGCTCTTCGTCTACGGCAACTATGCCGGCGACGTGATGAATTTCGAAATGGCGGCCGAGATAGCGGCGGAAAAAAACATCGAGGTTCGCACGGTGGTGACGACAGACGACATCGCCTCGTCCCCGATCGAGGATAGGGAGGGCCGCCGTGGCGTTGCCGGCAACTTCTTCATCTTCAAGATCGCCGGTGCCGCCTGCGACCGTGGCTTGTCGCTCGACGCATGCGAGGCCGTGACGCGCAAGGCCAATGCACGAACATTCACCATGGGCGTCGCGCTGGAGCCTTGCTCCATGCCGCAGACCCGTCGCCACAATTTCGAGATCGGTCCCGACGACATCGAGATCGGCATGGGCATCCACGGCGAGCCTGGTGTCATCCGCGATAGGATGATGAGCGCCGACGCGATCACGGACCGGATCATGGACCGCATCTTTTCGGAAATGAGGCCGGCAGCGGGCGACCGTGTCGCCGTGCTGATCAATTCATTCGGTGCCACGCCGCTGATGGAACTTTATATCCTATTCAGGCGTGTCGCGCAGCGATTGAGCGCCAAGGACATCACCATAGAGGCGAACTGGGTCGGGCATTATTGCACGTCGCTCGACATGGTCGGTGCGTCGATAACGATCTTGCACCTCGACAACGAGTTGACGGAAATGTTGCATCACCCTTGCGATACGGCTGTCCTGCGGGTCGGCTGAGTTTCTTAGAAGCATGCGCCGATACGATGGGCCGCATCCTGCTTGAACTGGGAGGAACACGATGTCGGACAATGCGGCGCGACGCCTGAGCAGGATGTTCTATCGCATCTCCATTGCGATCGAGGCGGGGAAGGATCACCTCTCGGATCTGGATGGCGCCATCGGCGACGCAGACCATGGCATCACCATGTCACTCGGCTTCCTGGCGGTCAACGCGGAGCTGGCCAAGCTCGACCTCGACCACATGCTTGCGTCGGAAATCTTCTCCGCTGCCGCATCGGCCTTTCTCGATGCCGTCGGCGCCTCCACGGGGCCGCTTTATGCGACGGCGTTTCGAAGAGCGGCACAAGCCCTGAAACAGGATGAACGGCTTTCAGCCGCCGGCCAGGCCGCCATCATCGAAGCCATCACGACCGGCATCAAGGAGCGCGGCAAAGGGCAGCGCGGCGACAAGACCATGCTGGATGCCTGGATTCCCGCAACGGACGCAGCCGTCAATGCATGTGCCCGCGCTGCCGGAAGCCGGGAGATGTGGAACAGCATCCTGCAGGCTGCGGAAGCCGGTGCAAATTCGACACGATCCATGGTCGCCGCCCGCGGAAGGGCGGCCCGGCTTGGGGAGCGATCCCTGGGGCACATGGACCCGGGAGCGGCCTCGGCCGTCATCATCCTGCGCGCGATGAAAGACACCTTTTGCGGAGACGGTGCGAAGTAGCGAGGGCTGCCAAATCCAGGGGAAGCTCGGGCTCCGCCCCACTTCGAAAATTTGGATGTCCCTGAGCGAAGCATCAGTAGAACGTCGCCACCCAGATGAGCATTGTGTCAAAGCCACTCAAATTGGCCAAGCACCACTTCGCCGATCTTGCTTTTTGTCAGTGTTCTTCAACCTCAGCGCGAAGGCCCACATTCTCGGGCGTCATGTGCGGGCAGAGCGACATAGTTATGGAACAGCATGGCGAGATCGCGCGACTTCGCCGCAGCGTCGTTAATGCCCCTGCCTTCGAGCCCGATCTCGGCGGCGCTGATATCTTCAAGTCCGGCAATCATCTGAACAAAGTCGACTCGCCGCAGCCGGGCGGGCCGACCAGGATGACGAATTCACCTGATCCAATGTCGACCGACACGCCATGAATAACTCGGACCGTGCCATAGGCTTTCTCGAAACCTGATGCGGTCTTGTCGCTGCCCTTCAGCCTCAAGATCACCCACTCGGCGGTGGATTTCGCCAATTGGCCCTTGCCGATCCACAGCCAGTCCTCCAGTCCAACGCGCACATCGCAGCCCGCTGCGATCGCCTGGGGTGGCCATCGCAGCGGCTGCGACCGGCGCCCAGCACCAACCAATGGCGATCCTGTTCGAACCGCGGGTCGGCGGTGCGCTTCATATGCGCCACGTCCTCGGGATGAGTGCCGATGCCACTGTGTGCCGAAGAGGCTCTGTACGGAGAACGATGCGTTGACCAGGCCCGCTCGACGGATGGCGAGTGTAGAGATGGCCGATGTCGTAGCACTCGATTTCGAAACGCGTGCCGTTCGCCGCGCAGAAGCCTCGTTGACAGAGGCGCTCTGGGGCCATAGCGTATCTGACTGGTATAACAGGTATGCCAGATGATCGGGGTACAGATCAAACAGCGGAAGCTTTCGGACGAGGTTGCGGAGCACCTCGAGCGGATGATCCGTAAGGGAGAGCTGGCCGAAGCCGACCGCCTCCCTTCTGAACGGGAACTCATGCGACAGTTCGGGGTAGGGAGGCCTTCCATCCGTGAGGCACTGCTGCACCTGAGCAAAATGGGCCTTGTCGAAGTAAAATCGGGCGAGCGTGCCCGCGTCACTCGACCCACTCCTCAATTCGTGATCGATGCCCTTTCAGGGCCGGCGCGGCACATGATTTCGGCTCCGGGCGGGATTCACGACTTCCAGAGCGCACGTTTGTTTTTCGAGATCGGCCTTGCCCGCAACGCCGCTGTGCATGCCACCCCCGAAGACATCGAGAACCTCAAGGAGGCGCTCGAACTGAACCGGCAGTCGATCGGCGATCTCGCGCGCTTCGAGCGCACGGACGTGGACTTTCACTACGTGCTGGCGGTAATCACCCGCAATCGGATCTTTACGGCTATTCACGCAGCATTGGCTGAATGGCTGCTCGAACAGCGGCGCACGACGTTGGCCAAGGGTGAAGACCGCAAGGCGTACCAGGCGCATCGCGAAATCTTCGAGGCCGTCGCCGCGCGCGATCCAGACGCATCAGAGGCGGCCATGCGCAGCCATCTCGACTATGTGGCCAAGCGGTACCTGCAACTTGCGAGGCCCAAGTGATGACCGGGTTTGTCGTCTGGGTCGATTTTCGCCTGGCGCCCGGTGCCCGCGACAGGTTCCGACAACTTGTCGACGCCAACGCGACCGCGTCGGTGCGCAACGAGGCCGGCTGTCGCCGCTTCGACGTGACGGAGGCGCGGGGCGAACCGGACCGGGTCCTGCTCTATGAGATTTACGACAGCGAAGCCGCATTCGAGGACCACTGCCGCACCGCTCATTTCGATGAATTCAACACGCAGAGCGCGCCGCTCGTCGTCACCAAGCTGGTGACGACCTGCGATCTCGTTCTTGAGGCCACGCATTGAAGGCAACATAGGCAGATCGGCCCTTTGGGGCGAACGGGAGGGTAGTGCATGTCAGAGCCAAGTCTCAAGGCGTTAGCCTCTCACAGGCGGGTCAAGCTCGGTACGCTTGTCGCCGAATTCGCCACGCCGGGAATTGGTCACATCCTGAAGTCCGCTGGTTGCGATTTCGTCTTTTTCGACATGGAGCATTCGGGATTCAGCTTGGAAACGCTGAAGAGCGCGATCCGCTATTTCGAGGCAGCCGATCTGCCGGTTATGGTGCGCGTGCCGTCGCAGGACTACCATTTCCTTGCCCGCGCGATGGACATGGGCGCTGAAGGGCTGATCGCACCGATGGTGAGTTCGGTCGAACAGGCGCAACACATCATCAAATCCATGAAATACCATCCTGCCGGCGCCCGCGGCGTGGCGCTGCAGATCGCTCACGACCGCTACCGTCCGGGTTCGGTCGCTGACAAATTCGAGGCCGCCAACAAGCGCTCGACGTTCATCTGCCTGATCGAGACCGCCGACGGCGTCAAGAACATCGACGGCATCGCGGGACTGGACGGGGTCGATTGTCTGTGGGTCGGACATTTCGATCTGTCCGTCTCGCTCGGCATTCCGGGCGACTTCGCCCACCCCACTTTCACCGCTGCAATGGCCAAAATCGTTGCAGCCGCCAAGAAGCACAACAAATCGCTTGGACGCCTGGTGCCCAACGTCGCGCAGGGACACGACTTCTACGCACAAGGCTTCGATTTCATTTGTTATTCGGGCGACGTTTGGGTCTTGCACGACGCGATGGCTGACGCGGTTTCCAAAATCCGGGCCGGGTGCCAATAGAGCGGAGGAGACGATGGACAGCGTGAAATTCAGGGTGGCGCTTTCGGGTGATTTCCGTAAGCCGGACGGCTCGCCGACCTATCCAGATTTCGATCTGGAGCCGCTGCGCAATGCGGCGGGCGTCGAGATGGTGTTCCTGGAATCGAACAGTCCGCTTCGCGCCGACCAACTTGAGGATTTCGATGCGCTGATCCTTCTCGCCCATCGCTTCGATTCCACGAGTGTCCCCAGGAGCGGCCGCCTGGCCGTCGTTGCCCGCTTCGGGGTCGGCTACGACACTGTCGACGTTGAGGCCTGCACCGCCGCCGGCATTGCCTTGGTCATCACGCCCGATGGCGTGCGACGGCCCGTCGCCGTATCCGTCATCACCTTCATGCTGGCACTGACCGGCAAACTGCTGACAAAGGACGCGCTCACCCGCAAGGGATCTCATGGCTTCCAGGAGCGCTCGGAACATATGGGCGTCGGGCTCGTCGGGCGTACGCTTGGGTCGCTGGGCATCGGCAACATCGGCGCCGAGGTCTTCCGCTTGGCGAGGCCCTTTGACATGCAATTCATTGCCCATGACCCGTTCGCTGACAAGAGGGTTGCTGCCGACCTGGGCGTCGAACTGGTCGGGCTGGAGGACCTGTTTCGCCGCGCCGACGTGCTGTCGGTGAGTTGCCCGCTGTCGCCGCAGACCCACCACATCGTCAATGCTGAGCGGATCGCCCTTATGAAGCCGACAGCTTACCTGATCAACACCGCGCGCGGCCCGATCGTCGACCAGAAAGCGCTGACACAAGCGCTGCAGGCGCGCCGCATCGCGGGGGCCGGTCTCGACGTGCTCGAGCAGGAGCCTCCCGATGCAGGCGATGCGATCCTTAAACTCGACAATGTCATCCTGGCGCCGCACGCGCTTTGCTGGACCGACCAGTGCTTTGCCGGCAACGGTGCCGCCGACGTCAAGGCGGTGATCGAGGTGCAACACGGTCGCGAGCCGCGCGGCGTGGTCAATCGCGAGGTGCTTTCGAGCGAGCTGTGGAAGACCAGGCTGTCGGGGCTCGCGGCCCGCTTCGGAACCTAGGAGGACGCTGATTTTTTGGTGCGCCGCCGCGGCCCCCTTGCGGCGACTTTACGGGAGGAATGCTCGACCGCCGCGCCCGCGGACGAGTGAGGCAAATGGAAACGGGAGGACCAAGCACTATGAACGATCGTGACAAACGTGACTTTCAGGCAGGTCTCGAAGCAGAGGTCGACGCCTTCATGCGCGGCGAAACTACCCGCCGAACTTTCATAACCCGCTTCGGTCAGATGACCGGCATGTTGGCTGCGTCTGGCCCGATGCTGGGGATGATGACCGATTGGGCGGTGGCGCAGCAGACGCTGGAACTGGCGGACGCCACCTCGCCGCTCGGCCAAGCGCAGGCTGCAGCCCTGAAAGCATCGAAGGAAGGCCCGGCGGACGGTTCCGCGTTTCGCGCGGTGGAGGCCGCCAAGGCGCATTCGGGCGTCACCCTCAACATGACCTACGAGGCTGGCCTGCAGGCACTCGATCCGCGCAATTTCAGTGGGCCGATGTGGGAGCAGCTCACCGGGATGAAGTCGAATGTCGTCGAACTGTCGAACCCGGACCAGTACTCCAAGGCGGTCGCCGAGCACATCGCCGGCTCAGGTGCCTATGACGTCCTCGACGTCTCGCCGGCCTGGACACCATCGCTTGCCGATGGCGGCGTCATCGCACCTCTCGACGACTACATCGCCAAATACATGAACCCGGCAGACCTCGAGGACTATCACCCTCTGTACAAGGCGCTGCCAACCTACAAGGGCAAGATCTGGGGGTTCTTCGACGACGGCGACATGTTCGCTCTCTACTACCGCAAGGACATCTTCGAGGATCCGAAGATGATGGAGGCCTACCGGGCAAAGTTCAACGCCAAGCTTGGACCGCCGAAGACTTGGGAGGAATATGCCCAGATCGCCCAGTTCATCACCGACCAGATGGCGCCAAAGGTCTATGGCGCGGGACACTTCCGCAAGGCGGGCAGCCCCGGCAACCAGTTCGACTTCCTGCAGCAGTACCGCGCCAATGGCGGCAAACTGTTCGGCGACGACATGAAGGCGGGCCTGGTTTCGGACGCCGGCGTCAAGACGCTGACCAACATGCTCGCGGCGAACAAGGCCTCGATCCCCGGCAACAACGAGCTCGACGCCGTCTCCCTGTGGGCGGCCTTCCTGACCGGCAAAGTCGCGATGATCTATTCCTGGCCTCCCAGCGGCCGCATGGCGGCGAATTATTCGCAGTCCGCCACGGCGATCAACTTCATCCCCCAGTCCCAGATCGCTGGCAAGGTCGGCTATGCCGTCGTTCCGGGCAATCCGGAACATGCCACCGGCTACAACAAGGCGCTGTCGGCGGACTCGCCCAACCCCGAGGCGGCGTATCTGTTCATGCAATGGATATGCTCGCCACCGGTCTCTCTGGCGCGTTGCATGCTGCCCTATGCGCTACGAGACCCGTACCGTATCTCGCACTTCAAGTCCGAACTCTACGGCGCGCTCTTCCCAAGTGCCAAGGAGTACCTTGCCAATCTCAACAACTCGGCAAATGTTGGTCTGCTCGACCCGATCATGCCAGGCGCGCAGGACTACTTCTTGAGCATCGACCGTATGTGCACGGCGGTGTGGGCTGGTGCGGATCCGAAGGCGTCGCTGGAAACGGCGGCGGCCGAGTGGAACGAGACGACCGACCGACTGGGTGTGGATTCGCAGAAAGGTTTCTACACCGAGTTCCTGAAACTGCCTGGCGCCACCGCCGACAACACGGTGGAAAAACTTGGCATGGCGGTCACCCTCTGAGGGGAGGCAGAGCCTGGAGCAATTGGTGTTGCGGGCGCTTGGCTCGCAACACCTCGCCGAACCGCTAAGCAGCCTTTTGGATACACCGATGCAGCCCACCGCCACGATTCACCGCTTGAAGGCCGCCGGCGCACCGCCCCGGCTATCTGCGTTCGCCCAATGGGCCGACCGCCATTTCAAGTGGCTGCTGGTCGCGCCCGCGGTGCTGCTGATATTGGCGCTGTCGATCTATCCGCTCCTGTTCTCGCTGGTCGTATCCTTTATCAACTACGACTTCCAGGTGCCGGGCCACGCATTTGTCGGATTGAAGAACTTCGAGCGGGTCGTGTTCGATCCCGTGGCACGTTGGTCACTGTTGCTGACGGCATGGCTGTCGGGCATCAGCGTCGCTATCGAATTCGTGCTCGGTCTCTTGGTGGCGCTGACAATGGTGCGCAGCTTTCCGGGCCGCGGCGTGATCATGTCGATCCTGATCGTGCCGCTGTTCATCAGCCCAGTCATCGTCGGCCAGGCCTGGACGCTGCTTTTGCAGCGGCCTTTCGGACCGACCAACTATATCCTGACGCAATTGTTGGGGCAGGAGGTTACGATCGGCTGGATGACCGAGCGCCCGTGGCTCTATGTCTCGCTCATCATCGCCGATGTCTGGCAGTGGACGCCATTCATGTTCGTCATCCTGCTCGCTGGCCTGACCGCAATTCCTCCCAATCTCTATGAGGCGGCAGAACTCGACGGGGTCAACGCCTGGCAGGTCTTCTGGGCGATCACGCTCCCCCATCTGGGGCCGATGATGCTGCTGGCGCTGACTTTCCGTCTGCTCGACGCCATCCGTATGTTCGATACCATATTCATCATGACAGGCGGCGGCCCGGGAACACAAACGTACACGGCCTCCTATTATCTCTATACCGTCGGCTTCACGCAGTTTCATCTGTCGCAGGCAACGGCCGGAAGTTGGCTGTTCCTGATCTTTACGGCGCTCATCGTGGCGTTGCTGGTACGCCGGCTCTTGAAGGTCGATCCGGTCTGATGGCCGCCGTAGCGCCCGCCCGCCGCAGGAAACGCCGGTCGTTGCCGATCGGGCGAATCCTGCTTTTGGGGTTCTTCCTAGTGTTCGTGCTGTGGCCGCTCTACTGGATGTTCAACACCTCAATCAAGCCCAGCGACGACTACCTCACCGTACCGCCTGTCTGGTTCCCCGCGGAGCCGACGCTTGTCCACTACGAAGCCGCGCTGTTCACCTATCGCGGTCTCGACGGGCTTATCAACAGCCTGATTATTTCGCTTTCGGCCACGGTGCTTTCGGCACTGTTCGGCACGCTGATGGCCTATAGTCTGGCGCGCTACAACACGGGTGGCCGGCATCTGTCCTTCTGGGTGCTGTCGCAGCGCTTCCTGCCACCTATCGGCATCGTCCTACCGGTATTCCTGATCTACCGCGGCGTCGGGCTATACGACACCCATATCGGGCTGATCATAGCCTACACGGTCTTCACGCTGCCGGTGTCCGTTTGGATGATGTTCGCCTATTTCCGCGGCATGCCGAAGTCGATGGAGGAGGCGGCCCTCGTCGATGGCTGCACGCGATGGGAGGCTTTCTGGCGCGTTGCCGTGCCGCTGGCCGCGCCCGGCATCGTCGCGGCGGCTGTCTTCGCCTTCATTGCCTGCTGGACCGAGTTCTTCTTCGCGCTGATTTTGACAAGCCGTACCGCCTTCACGCTGCCAACGGTCTTCCGCGCCTTCATCGGCTTCCAGGGCGCACAATATGGTGAAGCCGCGGCCCTTGCCATCGTCTCCCTCGTGCCATCGATCGCCCTTGGAGTGCTTGCTCAACGACATCTCGTGCGCGGGCTGACGCTCGGCGCCGTTCGCGGATAGGGAAGGGTAGGCATGGCCGAAGTCAGAATCACCGGCTTGCACAAGCGCTACGGCGCCTTCCATGCGGTGCGCGGTATTGACCTCCACATCCGCGACGGCGAGTTCACCGTTCTGGTTGGTCCGTCCGGCTGCGGCAAGAGCACCCTGTTGAGGACCATCGCCGGACTGGAGGAGAGTTCACAAGGCACGATCGAGATCGGCGGCGAGGTGGTCAATGATTTCAGGCCGCGCGACCGCGACGTGGCAATGGTGTTCCAAGATTATGCGCTCTATCCGCATATGAGCGTGGCCAAGAACATTGGCTTCGGCCTCAAGGCTCGCAAGATGCCGAAGCCAGAGGTGGAGATGCGCGTTGCCGAGGCGGCGCGCATGCTTGGCATCACTCCCTTGCTGGGGCGTTTTCCGCGCCAACTGTCCGGTGGCCAGCGCCAGCGCGTCGCCATCGGCCGCGCCATAGTCCGCAACCCCCGCATCTTTTTGTTCGACGAGCCGCTGTCCAATCTCGACGCACAGCTTCGCGACGAAATGCGCGGCGAGATCAAACGCCTTCACCAGGACATTGCCACAACGATGATCTACGTCACCCATGACCAGATCGAAGCAATGACGTTGGCTGACCGCATCGTGCTGATGCGCGACGGGCTGATAGAGCAGCAGGGCGCGCCACTCGAGTTGTTCGAGCGCCCGGCCTCGACCTTCGTCGCTGGGTTCCTGGGTTCGCCGCGGATGAGCTTCCTGCCAGGGACCCTTGCCTTGGAGGGAAGCACCGCCGCCATCCGGCTCGCGGACGCACTGCTGCCTTTAGCGCCCGGCAGGGGGCTGCAGGGCGTCGCAGACGGACAGAAGGTGCTGCTCGGGTTGAGACCGGAGCACCTCACTCGTGCGCACACTGCCACGCCGGCGCAGGGCACGTTTCGCTATGAGGCAACAATCGACCTGCTGCAGCCGACCGGCTCGCGCAGCTACGCGACATTCCGACTTGCGGGTGCGCCGGTGATGGCGGAGTTGCAGGCGCACGACGTCAGCCGTCCTGGGGAGAAGCTGGCGATCGACATCAACATGAAACGGGCATCGATCTTCGACGCCACGACGGAGCGGGCACTTTGACCTCGACAGCTTCTCTGGCAGTCCGCTTGTGTGGCACCGAACAGCTCGAGGAACCGCTGCGCACACTGCGCGCCGGCTCCTTGTCGCTCGCGTTCGACAATGGGGCGTTGCGTTACATCCGCATTGGGACGATCGAGGTTTTGCGCGGAATCTCGTTCCTTGTACGGGACGAAAACTGGGGAACATGTACCCCCGTTCTCGATGATCTGCGGATCGATGAGAGGCCGGATGCGTTCGCCATTGAATACCGCGGAACATGTGCCGCAACATCGGGCCGCCTGGTTTACCGGGCCCGGATCTCGGGCAGTAGCGATGGCGCACTGTCGTTTGTGGCAGAAGCAGAGCCCGAGACCGACCTTTTGACCAACCGGACCGGCTTCGTCGTGCTGCATCCGATCGCGGCTTTGGCCGGCAAGCCGGTGAGGGTGCTGCATCAGGATGGTCTCGAAAGGCTTTCGCTTTTTCCAGACGTTATTGATCCTGAATGTCCGTTCACTGACGTGCGCGCGTTGTCGCATGAGATCGCGCCTGGGATCTGGGCCACCTGCACCATGGATGGTGATGCCTTTGAGATGGAGGACCAACGCAACTGGTCTGATGCCTCCTATAAGACCTATGTTCGTCCCCTGCGTCGCCCGTGGCCCTACAGACTGCCCGAGGGTGAGAAATTCACGCAGGCCGTCCGGCTTCATGTGTCGGGGACGCTTTGTAGAGGGACGTCTGAAAACCCCAACCCACCGATCAACGTGACAATTGGCGGACCGGCCGGCCGGGTGCCTCGCATTGGCGTCGGCGTCGCCGCCGGGGAAGCCAGGCACGCCCTTGAAACCTCCGATCTAATTCGGCTATTGGCTCCGCAGTGGATGGTCTGCCAGGTCGATCTCCGTCTCGGCCAAGGTCACGATGAACTTGAACGCTACGCAGCGCTGACCCGGTTGATCGGGGCAAGCGTCGTACTGGAGATCATAACCAGGGGAACGCTGGATCCGTTCGGCGAGTTGAAGCCGGTCGCGGACGCTGTCCGTCGCCTCGGCCTCGCTCCAGAGGCTGTCTGCGTCTTTCCGGCGCAGGACATGAAATCGGTACAGCCGGGAGCAACATGGCCGGCGATGCCAAGCTTCCACGAAAACTACTCCGCGGCGCGCCGGGCTTTCCCGGGTGTAACGCTGGGCGGCGGCATGGCCGCGTACTTCACCGAGCTCAATCGCAAGCGCCCGCCAGGCGAGGCGCTCGACTACGCGACCTTCACCACCTGTCCAAGCGTGCACGCTGCAGACGATGTGTCGGTGATGGAGACGCTTGAGGCCATTCCCCATCTGATCCGCTCTGCCCGTGCCTTCATGGGCGAACGCTTGCCCCTGCGTGTGGGCCCCAGTCAACTCGGCTGCCGCGAGAACCCTTACGGAGCCTCCACGGCGCAGAACGAAGCGAACGGTCGCGTCTGCCTCACCCGCCTCGATCCTCGCCAGCGCGGGCTGTTCAATGCGGCCTGGATCGTCGGCTATTTCGCGGCCTGCGCTCGCGAGGGCATCGAAGCCGTCGCCTTCGGTGACTTCACCGGCCCATTTGGTTTCGTCTACAGGAGAGGCAATTTCGCGCAGCCGTGGTTCGACCAACAGGATGGCCCAATGGTGTATCCCGCTTTCCATATCATGGCAGGCCTATCAAAGCTCGGTGGCGCCAGTCTGCTGTCGGTGGGAACTTCCGGAATTGACAGCATCGCGGCGATCGCCGCCGAAAAAGACGGGAGCACGACGCTTTGGCTTTCTAACCTTACTGCCAAGAGGCAATCCGTGCGGCTTTCGGGTATGCCGGTCGGCGCGCGCATTTGTCTTCTTTCTGCCGACCATTTCGAGCGGGCGGCCGCCGATCCGAACTTCATGGGAGGGTTCGGACGACAGTTGGATGAGCAATTAATTCTGGACGCCTACGCCGTGGCGCGGGTCGATCTGCACGGTTCGTCTGCGACTTAGCCCCGCGTAGGTGGATTGAGGCGTTGATCGCCCGACGCTTCGCAGCAAAAACCGCTGAAGCCGGGCTCGGCCAAGGTTTCGCTGAAGACTATACTGGAAAGTCCGGAAGGGCGCTGATCCACATTACTAAATAGCTGCTAAAAACAAAAGTAGCACAACATGCAGACTGGTACGTCTGGAATTATCTGGCATTTCACGGGTTTACCACTCCGGAATTATGGGATTTGTGGAAGAACCGGTCGACCGGCCGTGGAACGATTTTTTGGCCCATCGGTCAATCTTACGCCAGGCGGCCACCAGGGCGCCGGTCCGACTTTCTGCCGATCAGCCCCAAGCGCCCGCTGACCGGCCCGCCTACCTGATCGTCATCACGACGCACGAAACGGACGAGTAGCGGCAAAACGAACGGGCTCCGCGAAGTGCACCTGTAGCCCTTTTGTTCGGATAGCTGGTAACGGGGTTGTTGGCTACTGCGCCATTCAGTAGGTCGGCACGTCCGGACGAGACTGGGGCAAGGCAATCTCTCCAGGGCGTACCATCACATAATCCTCGAAATGATAAGGGCCCATCTGTACAGGCTCCAAGCTCTCGACGGTGAAGCCTTGCGACTTGTAGAACGCGATGGCTGTCTCATTGCGATCGCTTACGTAGACGGCCTGCGGGTGCTGCCTCCCGTAATGGTCTCTGATCGTCGCGATAAGCTGCTTTCCCAGCCCCATGCCCCGAACGGACGGCAGCAGGTAAAGCTTTTTGATCCACAGCCGCCCGTCTTTCAAGTAGGCCGACGCATAGCCAATATCTTTCCCGTCAACCGAGGCGATCCAGTACAGGTGGCCTCGCTCGCGCATGTCCGCGCCAAGCGTGTTAAGCGAATACATGTCCGCTACCATTGGTGGGATCAGGTCGGCGCCGATCAACGGCGCATAGTGCGCTGGCCAGATGTTCAGAGCCAGATCCCGGACCCGGTTCAGACCTGCCGCGTCGATCTGTGTAATATCGGCGTTCGCCACGTGCCCAACCCCTGTGAAATCCATTGCCCCGGCTGAACATTACGCAATGCAAACGCGTTCGCAAGGCAGTGTTCATAGAGGGCGGCCGGCGCCAAGGGTTGGGAGTTATGGGTCTCGACGCCGGCCAAGCGGACGCTCAGGCCCGCCGCCTATCCTAAATGGCCGATTCGTGGGCGTGCCGTTATGGTGCGATCGCGGCAGGGAACGCCCCGTTGACCAATGCTTGCGCCACTCCAATTCCCGCAGACGATCCAGCCTACAGAATTCGCTGGCTGTCCTAGTTTAATTCTCCGGCCGGGTGCGCTCAGCGAGAGCGAATGCCTGCAGGTTCCTGACCTTGACGGTTTCCTGATCCGCATTGGCAATAATCGAGTAGAACGCCGCTCTGGCGATACCCTTGTTGGCCGTTTTGGGATGCTCTTTCGAGCAGCCTTGAAGAGTGCTTGGGCGACATCTCCGGCGTGACCATCCTCGTAAGGGTTTCGCTAATCGCACGCGTCTCACTCGCCTTCAAGACAAGTTCCTCTGCCCAGGCGCGCTGCCACCACGTCAATGACCAATGCTTTGAGCCAACAAATATAGGTCTCAATATGTGAAAAGCCCCCACCGGCAGGGAGCTGAGGGGGCTTGCCCTAGGAGGAGGTCGCGCTTTGGCGTTCGTGCTTACCACCGGAAAGTTACGACGACAATGTGGCAACGGATGTCTGTTTCGGGCGCGGTTCGGCGAAATTTCCGCCAGCGTCCCGGATTCTCGCGGCGGTCCGGGCTCTTCTCGCGCGGCTTCTCACACTTCGCGCGCTATCAAACCGCAAGTCCAAGCACCTGGCTGGGCGCTCGGGACGGCCCAGCACCAGCGCTCATGAAACCCTCGTTGCATTCCTGCTGGGCGCTGCGGCCGGTGCTGTTGCGGTCGCCAATGATGAGCTGCGGCATACCTTCATCACCTGGTTGCGCGTCAATATGAAATACCGATTTTCACTCTGTTGGGGCCTCGACGCTTTTTTGCTGGCCGGAGCGCTGACTAGAAGGAGAGGTGAACGGCGGCCTTGCGCCTAATATCGGTCGTCAAAGCCCAACTCGACGTTCGTCAGAAGCGGACCTTGAGAGCGCCTGCAGAAGGCACCGGGGGGCAGTACTATCACACCCTCAGCACAAGTGCCCCGGTTGTCCTCCTAGCCTCGAGGTCGCGATGAGCGTCGGCAGCCCGTGCCAGATCATATTGCCTGGGCGCGCCGATCTTGATCACACCTTGGCGCAAAGCCGCGAAAAACCGGTTGATGTGAGGCCCAAGCTTCTCCGCACTGTCCGTATAGTGGGCGTAGTTCGGACGGGAAATGGTGATCGACTTCGACGAGAACCTGCCGATATCCCAATTTCCCACAGGCCCTGAAGCCTGGCCAAAACTGACGAGATGGCCACGAACGCCCAGAGCGGCCAGCGACCCGCCGAACGTGTCATTTCCGACCGCGTCATACGCCACATCCGCACCCTTGCCGCCTGTCAAATGCATGACGGACTCGGCGAAGTTCTCTCTGGAATAGACGATGACGTGATGGGCTCCGAGGCGTTCCACGATCCGCGCTTTGTCATCGCTCGATACGGTAGCGATCACCCTCGCGCCCAGATGGCGTGCCCATTGCATCAGCAACTGGCCGACCCCGCCAGCTGCCGCATGGATGAGCACGAAGGACCCGGGCTTCACGGGATGGACGTCGTGGAGCAGGAAGCTCGCGGTAATGCCTTTCAACAGACCTGCCGCGGCAGTTGCATCGGCAATATCGTCCGACAAGTGAACCAAAAGGTCCGGTGCCATGTTGCGTCGTTCGCAGTATGAGCCGACCGGCGGGCATGCGTAGGCAATCCGGTCGCCGACTGAAAAGCCCGAAACTTCGGGGCCGACCGCTGCAATGACGCCTGCGGCTTCCATGCCCGGAACGGCTGGCGGCTGCAGGAGATCGAAATAGCCGGTCCTGCAATAGACGTCGATGAAGTTGACCCCAATGAATGTGTGACGGATCTGGACCTCGCCACGCGATGGCGGTGCCAAGCCGATCTCCGAAAGCCGCAGAACCTCCGGTCCTCCGTGTCGCTCGACGAGGATTGCCTTGGTCCGTGTGCCCTGGGCGCTGGCTCCAGGCGGCTCCAGCTGGCGCATCTCGGGGATCAACCGCGCTACTGGTTGCTCTGACGTGGTCCCGGTTGGTCCGGCAACCGGCCTTCCGTTCAAGAGCCGGCGAACGGATTCAAAACCGGCTTGGTAGATGTCTTCGGTGACCAGCTTGACCAGTTCATCACGGCGATGCGCCGGCGGATGGAACTCCGAGGACCATTCCCAGAAGGTGGCGTTGCCGTCAGTCACCGGCTTCAACCGGATCGACGCGACATACCCCATCAACGGCAACGGCGCTTCCAGCAGACAATAGCTCAGCCGCCGGTCCTTGTCGGACAAGGCCAGGAGTTGTTCGCGCAGCTCGCTGCCATCCGTAAGCCTGAAATGACGAACCGCGCTGATCGCATCGGCCGCATCACCGCCCTCGATCTCGCTGAAGGAGATTGCCGGATGCCAGCGTTCATGACCGTTGAAATCGCGCAGGACAGACCAGACGTCCTGGACAGGCGCGTTGATGATCGTGCTCTGGCAAACCTTGACCATTCGTCGATGTCAGCGGGCGAAGCGCTGTTTGAGCGCTGTGAAGGCGCTCTGGAATACACCCGTGCCGATCTGCTGCACCAATGCGCTTTCACGCTCGGGTGCACAGTCGAACTCGGCCTGCCACTCGGCGAACGTCATGTTGCCGTCGGTTACAGGGGTCAGGGAGAGTGTGGCTATGTAGTTCTCGACCGCCATCGGGCTCTCCAGCATCGCATAGCTGCAGGAGAGGTCGTAGTCAGACAAAGCCAGCAGTTTCTCCCTGATCCGGCCGCCGTCCTTCAGCAAGAAATTGCGAATGCAGCCGATCTGGTCCGGATGCGCGTTCTGTTCGATGCGGCTCTCGGCGACAAAGGGTGTCCAGCTCGGCAAGCCATTGAAGCTTCGGACAAGTTTCCAAACGTCCACAGCTGGCGCGTTGATCGTCGACGACACATAGATCTTCGGCATCGGGTGATCCTAAACCTTCACTGGTCGCGATCGTCATCGTCGATATCCTTGCCGCTCTTTGCCTTGCCTTTCTTGTCGCGGCTCAGGCTGGCTATGTCCTTGGCGTCTCGCAAAACGTCCGTCATGCGGCCGAGCGATCCGCCCTCGATGCCGATCTCCTTCATCAGATTGTCGATCATCGGCGCCTGCACCCTGTAACGCAGCGCTGAATCGATGACCTCGTCGGTGACGTTGCGGCTGCCGCCCTGGCCACCGTTGATGCCGTCGACATGCAGGATTTTGATGCCTTCGATCTTCTCCATCGGCTTGACGCTCTCGCGGATGATGCCTTCCATATGGTCCAGCAACTTGCCGCGCAGGCGCCCCGCGCGGGCTTCGTCGGAAAGCAGGTTCTCGGCCTCGTTGAGCTGCCTGTGACCGGCGGCGTCGACCTCGTAGCGCTGGGCTGCGGCCAGGGCATGGATCTTCTCCGCTTCCGCCGAAGCGACAGCAGCGATCTTCTGCGCTTCCGCCAGGCTCTTGGCCGCCTTCATCTCGGCGTCGGCGGCCGAGGTGATGCGCAGGGCATCGCGCTCGGCTTCCCGGGCGGCACCGATGAGATCGGTCAGCTTGCGGCGCTCGGCAATCTCGCGCTCGCGGGCGGTGAAGGCCTGTTCCTCTGCCTGAATGGCCTTTGCACGAACGGCTTCCGAGGCGGCGATCGCGGACGAACGCTCCTGTGTTTTCTTGGCGATGTCGATGGCCTTCTGGATCTCGGCGATCTCGATCTTCTGGTCGCGATCGACGCCCAACTGGCGCATGTCGCGGTCCTTGATCAGGCGGGCTTCCTCAATGCCACGCTCGGTGGTGATGCGGGCACGTTCCACCTCTTCGCCGGCAGAAATCTCGGCTTCCTCGAACGCCTGGCGCTTTGCAATTTGCAACGCTTCAAGGTGACGCTCGCGAGCAATCCTCACCTCGTCAATGGCACGCTCTTGGCCAATGCGCGCGGTTTCCGTCGCCTGATTCTCGACAATTTCGGCGCGGCGCTTTTCAGCCTCTGCCTTGGTGACTTCCAAGGCCTTCTCCGCCAACGCGATCTGACGCTCAAGCTCCGCGATCTCGAGCACCTTCTTGCGCTCGATCTCCAGTCCGCTCTGCGCACCTTCGCGCTCGATGCGAGCCTTTTCCAGGGACAATTCCAGGGCGATCTGCTCCCGCTCGGTCAGTTCGCGCATTTTCATCTCGGTCTCGTCGAGGGACCGCCGGCGGGCGATTTCACGGCGCTGCGTGTCCTCTTCGCTCTTGATGCGCTCCTCGGTGATGTTTCGTTCCTGATTGAGGCGCGATTTCTCGACGGCTTCGCGCGAGGACAACTGTGCCTGTTCGGATTCCTGGTCGCGGAGCGCGCGCTCGATGGCCAGCTCAGAACGCTGCGAGGCACGGCGAATTTCGACCTCGCGTTCCTGTTCGAGCCGCGCATATTCGGTGTCACGGTCGATTTCGAGCACCTTGCGCTGCGTATCGAGGTTCTGGTTGCGGATATCGACGAGGGTGCGCTGTTCAATCTCGTTGCGCATCCGGCGGCGAGTTTCGATGGATTCGGTCAGTTGCGTCAGACCCTCGGCATCGAACGCGTTGGATGGATCGAAATACTCAAGACTGGTCTGGTCGAGATCGACGATGGCGACGCTTTCAAGTTCGAGGCCGTTTGCGGCTAGCGATTCGGAGGCAAGCGTGCGCACCTTGGCCGCATAGTCGCCGCGCAACTCGTGCATTTCCTCCAGGCTCATCTGCGCAGCGATCGTGCGCATGGCGCCGGCGAATTTTCCCTCAAGCAATTCGCGCAGGCTTTCCGGCTGCAATGTGCGCCGACCAAGTGTCTGCGCGGCAGCGGCGACCAATTCGCGACTTGCTCCTACGCGCACGAAGAATTCCGCGATCAGGTCGACCCGCATCCGGTTCTTGGTGATCAACGCATGAGCGTCTTCGCGACGCACCTCGATGCGCAGCACGTTCATGTTGACGGGCGTTATTTCGTGCAGGACAGGTATGACGAAAGCGCCGCCATTGACGACCACTTTCTCGCCCATGAAACCGGTTCGCACGAACGCAGTTTCCTTGGTGGAGCGGCGATACAGCCATCGCAGGATATAGACAGCAATCACAACGATGATCGCTGCGACGATCAACCACAAAAGGAACGTGCCAAAAGTCTGCGCGGCCATTTTTCTACCCTCCCAAACAGGATGCGATCGACCGAAGCCGACCGGCTTGATTTTCTTGAAGCTGTCGAACTGCAGATCGGGTCATGCGCGCCTCTGCAGTTTCGGTCCGATTGCATGGAATGCAGTGATCACCGCATCGATGAATGGCGCATCGTTGATGTTGGATCGGACCCGCTGAACCACACGCAGTGAGGTCTGGCGCACGGTTTTCTGGATCGCCTCGAACAGCGCATTGTCGGCTTCCGGATCGTGGAATGGCTGGCCGGGTGCGTCGAGCATCGAGACGCCGCCTTCGGGCAGGAGAAAGCGCACAGGCCCGTTCATGGAATTCAGCCGCGCGCCGATCCATTCGCCAAACTGCCGGTTTTCGTCCCTGGTGGTGCGCATCAGGGTGACGTTGGGATTGTGGACGACGAACTTCCGGCTTTTGAATTTCTCCGGCACACTGTCGCGCGGACCGAAATTGACCATGTCTAGCGCGCCGGTGGATCCGACATAGGGCAAGCCCGTGCGTATCGCCGCACCGAAGCGATCGTCGCTTGCCGGGAACACGCCGCCGACCACCATGTCGGCTATTTCAGTCGTTGTCAGGTCGATGAAGGCCGACAGCATTCGGGAATCGGCGAGGTTCTCCATGGCCCGGCCACCAATGCCTGTCGCGTGGAAAACCAGGCAGTCATAATCCGCTTCCAAACGTTTGGTCACGGCCTGCACTGCGGGCGTGGTGACGCCAAACATGGTGATGCCGACAGCCGGACGTGCCAGCTTTCGTTTGGCCTCCCAGGCTTCGCCGGAAGGCAACTGTGCGACCATACCCGCCATAGCGTGCGCAGCGTTGCCCAGGACGACCTCGGTGATCGAGTTGAGGCCCTGAACATCTGCGACCGAGTGGAACATCATGATATCGGCGCCACCGACATATTTGCTGACGTCGCCGGCTGCGACAGTGGACACCATCAGTTTGGGGATGCCTACCGGCAGGGCGCGCATACCGGCGGTGGCCATAGTCGTTCCACCTGAGCCGCCGGCTGAAATCACACCGCCGAGGCGTGGCTCGCGTTCGATCCAGCGCGCAAAGGCCTCGGCCATTGCCGCGACCGAGCTACCGCGGTCATTCGAAAACACCGCCGCCGATCCTCGCGCATGCATGCCTGCGACCTGCATAGCGGGAACGTCCGCGCTCGACGGTCTTCCCGAGGTGGAGAGGTCGACTGTGCGAACGGGGATCCCCAGCGATTTCAGACGATCTGCCACGAACCGCAGTTCCTTCGCCTTCGTGTCGAACGTTCCGGCGACAAGAACGGTGCGGCCGATCCGCTCGGCGAAGGGGATGGCGAAGCCCTTTTTAAGTTCGTCTCGAGGATTGTGTTTTTCGACTGCCGCTTGGCGCATGGCTGCAACCGGCACGTTCCACCGGTTTGGCAGCTCAGTGACCGGACGAAAGACCCCATTCTGAACCACCGGCTCTGTGCGTGTGCCTGCCCGATCAATGCGGTAGACCTCCGCCAGTTGCTCTTGCGCTTCGGCAATTGCGGCTGGAGAAACAGCAGGTTCATCGGAGTGGCGGCCAACGCCGAGCAGGCGTTGCTGCAAGTCGCGATCGGCAGCAAGAGCCGAGGCTTCCATGACCCGGTTGATGCGCCCGTTGACCATGATCGCGACGCGGTCCGACACCGCCGTTGCAACACCGATATTCTGTTCGATGACGAGGATCGCCATCTCGCCTTCTTCCGCCAGGCTGACGAGCATGCGCTCGACCTGTTCGACAATGACCGGCGCCAGCCCTTCGGTCGGCTCATCCATGACCAGCAGTTTAGGGTCGCTCAGCAGCGCACGCGAAATGGCCAGCATCTGCTGCTCGCCACCCGACAGTTGAGAGCCGCCATTGCTCTTGCGTTCCGCCAGGCGCGGAAAGGTCTGGTAGACACGCTCGACCGTCCAGTTGGCGTCGCGTTTCGACGACATCCGCAAATGCTCATCCACGGACAGGCTTGGCCAGACTCGCCTGCCTTGCGGGACGTAGCCGACGCCGAGGCGGTGGATCTCGTGCGGTTCGAGCGATGATATCTCTCGACCGTTGACTCGAATGGAACCGGATTGTGCGCGCTTCAGGCCAGTGATGGTGTTGCACAGTGTCGTCTTGCCCATGCCATTGCGGCCTACGACCGACAACACGCCGGTTTCCAAAGTCAGCGAGACGCCCTGCAGCGCATGACTTTGGCCATAGTAGACCTGAAGGTCCTCGATCTTGAGAACCGCCTTGCCTGAGGAAGCGGCGCGCTCAGCCATGCTTGCCTCCAAGGTAGATTTCCTGGACCTCAGGATCGGCCTCGATCTCCTGGGGCGTGCCTTCCTTGAACAGTCGGCCATTGTGCATCATCGAGACATATTCGGAGACACGAAGCGCCACGTCGAGATCATGCTCGATGATGACATAGCCTATGTGCTTGGGAAGGCCGTTCAGGATCGCAACCAGATCACGGCGCTCTGTCGGGGACAGACCGGCTGCGGGTTCGTCGAACAGTATGAAACGCGGTGCGCCGGCGAGCGCCAGAGCGATCTCCAGCTGTCTTTGCTGACCATGGCTTAGCGTCGCCACCAACGCGTCGCGGTCGCCGTCCAGATGCACGGCGTGGAGGATTGACTCGGCCTGAACCCTGTTGACGTCATTCAACCGCGGCCGAAGCAATGAGAACCGGCGGCGCGACACTCCACGGCACGCCAGGAAGATCGAATCCAGAACCGACAGCCCCTTGAACAGCTGCGAAATCTGGTAGGTCCGCCGCAAGCCACGCCTGATGCGTTCATGTGGGGGCAGATCGGTTATGTCTTCGCCGAAGAAACGGATGCGCCCGGCGGTTGGCAAGAAGTCGCCGGTCACCGCGTTGAAAAGCGTCGTCTTGCCCGCGCCGTTGGAGCCGAGGACCGCGCGCCGTTCACCGGCCGCGATCCTCATATTGATGCCGGAGAGCGCCACCAGAGCACCGAAGTGACGCGCGACGCCGTCCAGTTCCAGTGCGTAAGCACCGGTTCCTTGCAGACGGGAAGCCATGTCATTCTCGGCCACTGGCGCGCGCTCCTGCGTTCGACCGATTATGGGCAGCTCGGATTGTCGCGGCTCACTGCGCCCAGCGCCGTGAAGTCCGCTTCAGCAATGCCGAGTGTCTGGTTTACCTGCGGAACCACCTTGATCAGCTTGTTCAACAGCGTCCCGTCTTCGTTTTCAGTCACTTCCGTCAGGAAGATGTCGGCAATCGCATTGCGGTTCTTGTCGAGCGAAACCTTGCCCGTCGGCGTCTCAAAAGAAAGCGACGAAAGGGTTTCGCGGAGCTTCGCACCACCATCCGACACATCGCCACCGACCTTGTCGAGGCCAAGCAGCGCGGCTTTCATGTTGATGTAGTAGGCATGGGCAAACAGCGACGGCGACGGGAATGCACCTGGCTGTTTTTTGTAAGCCTCGACAAACTTGGTCCAGGAAGGGGTGTCATTCGTATCGGCCGTCGGACCGGCCGAAGGCGTTCCAACGAGCACGTCCCGCAGCTTGCCCTTGGCCGTGAGCACCGTCTGATCGACCGTGATCGAGCCTCCGATTAGCGGGGCTGCACCGCCGGACTGCTGGTATTGAGTGAGGAAGTTGACGGCATCTGCACCGCCGAGTGCCACATAGATTGCGTCGACATTCTCGGGGATGGCAGCGATGACGGATGAGAAATCCTTGTTGCCGATCGGCACCCAGGACTTCGATGGCACGTGCCCGCCTGCCTTGCAGAACTCGGCCATGAAGCCGAACACCTGCGTGTAGGGGAAGGAGTAGTCCTCCGCCACGGTCGCAACGTTCTTGTAGCCTTTGTCCTTGAAGGCGTAGGTGCCGAGGCCTGCCATCCATTGCGCACCATCGGTTCCAAAGCGGAAGAAGTTCGGCGCGGGATCCCGGAAAGTCGTGTCCTGGGCAGCAGAGGCGCCATTCAGGAAGGTGACGGTCGGTTGGGTCTTGGCATAGTCCTTGACTGCCAGGCCTTCGTCGCCGGAAAGCGGACCGATCAGAACCTTGACGCCATCCTGTTCGACCAGCTTGCGGGCTGCGCGCACCGCACTGTCGGGCGACGCGTCGGACGATCCCTTGACGATCTCGATTTTTTTGCCGGCCACGGTGCCGGCGACCTCTTCCACGGCAGTCATTGCGCCGCGCTCGCTATCTTCGCCAAGCACCGTGAAGGGCCCTTCGAAGGTCGCAAGCAGACCGATCTTGATGGTGTCGTCAGCGGCGAGAGCCAAGGACGGAGCGGTCAGTCCGCTCGCCAATGCCAAAGCCAGTAATGTGCGTCTGTGCATCTTCATTATTTCCTCCCTTGATTGACAGAGTTATGCAGTTCATTCCGCCCGGCCGTCACCGGCCGGGGCGCAAGGACTCCTGAGAAAAGTTGGGCTTGAACTTTGCCCACAACCCAAGAATTCCGTCTGGTGAAATGAAGACGATCACCAGGAAGACGAGGCCGATCAGCGTGTTGAAACGCTCGGCCCCGACGAGATCGATCGCGAACGTCTGCATCAGGACGACGACGAGGGCGCCAAGGAACGGCCCGATCGGATGCCGCAGGCCGCCAATGACAGCGATGATCAGAACATCGATTGCAGCGTCCACACCGATGGTGCCGGGCGAGACGCGGCCGTTGAACCAGACCAGGAGCACACCGCCCAAGCCACCTATGATGCCGGCCAGGAACCAGGCGAACACCTTGTGCGCGGTGACGTTGAAGCCCAGAGCGCGCATCCGGCGCGGATTGTCACGGATCGCCTGCAGGGTTAGCCCGAACGTTGACCTGGAGCCGTAGAGGATCGCGGCATAGGCGAGCACCGAGAACCCAAGGCACAGGTAATAGAACGCCTTCGGATCGCGCCAGTTCACGCCCCAGAAAGCTGGCGCGCGTATGCCGGCATAGCCCGAATGACCATTGAAGATCGCGTAGTTCTGCTGCGCGAAGTAGAAGGTGGCGGTGGCAATCGCCAGCGTGATCATGATGGTGTAGATGCCTTCGGTGCGGACCGATATCCATCCGATCAGGGACGAGGCGATCGCCGCGATCAGGATCGCAACCGGGGCTGCAATCCACCACGGCCAGCCAAAGCCAAGAAGATGGCTGTTGTTGTCGCCGAAGATCGCGATGCAATAGGCAGCGATGCCGGCAACGGTGATCTGAGCCAGGCTGACCATGCCGCCGTAGCCGGCGAGCATCATCAACGACAGCCCAAGCATGCCAAAGATCAAGGAGTAGCCGCCGATCTGCGTCAGGAAGAAATCCGACGCCACCAACGGATACAGAACCAGCGCGATGCCGAGGAGAATGTGGCCCGCGCCAATTTTGTCCAGCCAGTTTGGCTGGGTTGCGACGGGCGTGGATTGGAGGCTTATGGTCATCGTGATTTGCCCATGATGCCTTGCGGCCGGATCGCAAGTGTCACGACCATGATGATGAAGGTCAGCACGACGCCATAGGTCGGGAAGTAGACGAGGCCGAGTTGCTCGGCCAGACCAATGAGAAGCGCGCCTATGGCTGCGCCTGATATCGAGCCCATCCCGCCAACGATGACAACCACGAGCGAGGCCAGCAGGTAACGAATGTCTTCGCCCGGGGCGACGGACAGCGCCGATCCGCCAACGACGCCGGCAAAGCCGGCAAGTCCGGCGCCGACCGCAAAGACGATGGCAAAGACCGCATGCACGTTGACGCCGGACGCCGAGAGCATCGCGCGGTCGTCGACGCCGGCGCGGATCATCATGCCGACGTGGGTCTTGTTCAGCATCAGCCACAGGCCGATGCCAATGACGATGGCGGCGGCCAGCACGGCTATCCGATAAAATGGGTAGGTAAGAAAGACCGATGCGCCGTTGGATCGGACTGCCGTTATAACCGGCAAGGTCACTGCACCGTCCAGCCATTCCGGCACCGCGATCTGGTAAGTGCCGCCGGCCCAGACGGCAAGCATCAGGTCGGCAGCGACAATGGAGATGCCGATGCTGACCAGGGTTTGTCTGAGATCGTCACCCTCCAGGCGACGGAAGACGACGACCTGCATAACGACACCGATCGCGGCCAGCACGATGAAGCCGGCAGCGACCCCCAGCAGCCAGTAACCTGTGCGGCTCGCCACTTCGTAGCCGATGTAGGCGCCGAGCAGATAGAGCGAGCCATGCGCCAGGTTGACGTTGCGCATGAGGCCGAAGATCAATGTGAAACCGCTGGCAACCAGAAAGTAGAGACCTGCCAGGGTGATGCCATTGAGGATGGCGCTGACGAAGGCTTTCTTCGATATCAGGATCGCGTTGAGCCAATCCGGCCAGACGGCGAAAACCAGCCATGCGACGAACGCGGCGACCAGGAGCCAGAAAAGGCCCCACGCCTGCCGGCGCGACACGCCGCCGCCCGAAATCCCGGACGAAGATGGCCGGTCCAGGATACTCATGCAGTCAGCCGACGGCGCTGTTCGTTGATGCGCGGCGCCTTATGGAATTTGCCGTCCTTCATGATGGCGAGGATGCGGTTCTTGTCCTGCAGGATGCGCACGTCCGAGATCGGATCACCGTCGATCAGCAGCAGGTCGGCGAGATAGCCTTCCTTGATCAGACCGAGCTCGTCGCCCATGCCCATGATCTGGCCGCCAAACTTGGTTCCGGCCTGGATCGCTTCCATCGGTGAGTAGCCAAGCATCTCCACGAACGTCTGGATGTCCTTGGCGTTGGTGCCTTGCGGCGTCCACGCAAAACCATAGTCGCCGCCGATGCAGACGCGGATACCGCGCCGATGCATCTTCTTCATCGTATCGATGCACATTTCGAGCTCCCGCTCATATTCGAGCGAAAGTGGCGAGCCCGGCTTGATGCCCCATTGCTCGGCATGGCGAGCAGTGTTGATGAGCCAGGCAATGCCGGGCGCAACGAAGTGCTTGTCCTTGGCTGCTTCAAGCATGTCGAGTGCCTCTTCGTCGGCGAAAGAGGCATGGTAGATGTTCTGGATGCCGTGCCTGATGCACTGCTTGACCGATCCGGATGAGCGCGCGTGTGCCGACAACACCTTGTTGCGGCAGCGTGCCTCCGAGGCCGCCATGGCGACCTCCTCCTCGGACATCGGTGTCTCTTCGGCGCCCATGCCGGTGATGCTTTCACCGGACAGGTTGAGCTTGATCGAGTCGACGCCGTATTTGATCAGCTGGCGGACGGTGCGGCGGATTTCTTCCGGCCCCGAGACGACGATGCCGAGGTTGAGACCTTCATGCGGGATATGAGACGGCGACGAATCTCCGAGGCCTCCCACCGTGGTGATCTCGGGTCCAGCTGCAAGGTAGCGCGGGCCAGGAAACCGTCCCTGATTGATGAACTTCTTGCACACGACATCCAGCCTGGGCTTGGCTGCCGCAGCACCTCGGCCGGCTGTAAAGCCCGCGTCCAGCACGAGCTTGGCCATTTCCATGGTGACCAGCATATGCTCTTCGATTTCCATCATCTGGATCGGGTCGATGCCGGGCGCATTGTTCCAGGACAGGTGCAAATGGGCATCGATCATGCCGGGCATCAGCGTCGCGCCCATGCCGTCGATGACCGTCGCACCGCCACCATATGACGGTGACGATGATGAGCCAAAACGTGACGAACCCTTGGTGATCTGCTTGATGCGGTTGCCCTGCACCAGCACTTCCCCGGTGTAGGGATACTCACCCGTCGCGTCGAGCACGCGCACATTGGTGAAGAGCGTGCCGCCCGAACTGTTTCCGTTCCAGCTGTCTTCTGCCATCTTATCCTCCCAAAACTTTCGAACGCGCAGTTTTACGCGCTGTTCAGGTCCTCACCTATCAACGCGTCGCAAAAAATCGGCGAGCTTCTGGCTGCTTTCGCGGGGGCACTCAATGGTAGCCCAGTGTCCGCACCGATCGAGCGACGAGATTACGGCTCCCTTGATCCCATCGGCAAGCGCCTGACCGACGCTCATCGGATTGACCGTGTCGGCGTCGCCGGTAACCAACAGGGTAGGGGCCGCAATGCGCCGGGGGTCGACCGCCACCGCCTTCGCCAGTGCCTCGCAAGTGCGCGCATAGGACTCCGGATCCTGACGTGTTATCGACTCGCGCACGAAGGCGATTGCCGCAGGCGACGTCTCCCTTGTATGCGCCGACAGCGCATTGGCGACGATCTGATCGGCAATGTCGGCAATGCCGCCGGACCTGGCCAGTTGGGCTCGCTTGGCGAGGCCCAGCCGTGTCGCTTCGGCAGGTTCGGCCAAGGCGCCTAACAATGCCAGCGAGGCGACCAGTGCAGGATGTTTGGCAGCGATCTGCTGACAGACGATGGTGCCCATCGAATGGCCGATGAAATGTGCCCGCGTCACGCCCATGCCGTCCATGGCACGGACAACGGCCTCGCTCATAATTTCCATCGTCAGAGGCTCGAACGGCCTTGGCGAGCGCCCCGAGCCAGGCAAATCGAGCCGGACCACACGATATCCAGAAAGTGCGGCCATCTGGGGCTGGAACATATTTGACGTTCCGCCGAGGCCATGGATCATCACCACCGGCATCCCTTCGCCGGTGACCTCGGCAACGATCGGTCCGATCGTCACGGTCGTCATTGCGCATGCTCCGCGAAGCGGTTCTCCAGAGACCCAATGCCGTCGATCTCGACGCGCACAACGTCGCCGGCCTTCAGGTATCTCGGCGGGTCAAACCCGATACCGACTCCCGCTGGTGTGCCCGTCGCAATGATATCGCCCGGGTTCAGTGTGATGCCTTGCGAGAGCGTCGAGATGATCGTCGGGATATCGAAAATGAGCAGCGAAATCTTCGAGTTCTGGCGCAGGTCGTCGTTGACGAAACAGCGGACCGAAGCACTATCCAGGTCGAGTTCATCCTTGGTTATGGCCCAAGGCCCCATGGGGCAAAAAGTGTCCTGGGACTTGCCTATCAGCCACTGACTGTATTTGCCCTGCAAATCGCGGGCGGTGACGTCGTTGACGATCGTGTAGCCCCAAACGTGATCGTAAGCGTCTTCCTTTGAAATTCCACGCCCACCCTTGCCGATGATGACGGCAAGCTCTGCCTCATAGTCGATGGAAGTCGATACAGAGGAGTCGATCAACACATTGGTGTTGGTCGGTATCACCGACTCTGGGACCTTGGTGAAGATAATCGGGTGCTTGGGGATGGTCCCTGCGGCCGCACTTGAGTCAAAACCGCTGCGGGAAAATTCGTGGGCATGTTCATGATAGTTCTTGCCGACGCAGAAAATATTGCGGGCCGGCAGCGGGATTGGCGCTTCGATCTCGACCTGCGCAAGCGGGATCGGCGAAAGCGTTCGCGGCATCCCGGCGCCATTGCGACGCATCAACGCCAGAAGACCTGTCTGCGCCTGTTCGACGGGCAGATCAAAAGGCGAAACGGTCTGCTTCTCGAGATCGATGATGCCGACGCGACGCTCTCCGGCGATCGCGAATGTCGCAATTTTCATGCCTCTCTCCCTGGACCTTTTATGAGCCAATATGCGGCCTTTGAAGACACGATAGTCACGATTGGTTGGGCTTGGCAATGGGTTGCATGCAAGAATCTTTGCACATCTGGCTGAAAAGGCCTGTTTTGGGGCTCGGACTACTAGACCGGGCGCCAAATGACTGATACTATTGGTCCACAATTGGATCATATAGAAGCTTCATTATGCCAAAGCTCGTTGCGAACGATATTGCCTTGATGCTCAAGAAGCGGATTTCATCCGGCGAATGGCTTGAGGACGGCCGGATGCCTCCTGAGCGTGACCTGGCGATCGAGTTTGGGGTGGCGCGCAACACCGTGCGGCGCGCCGTTGGTTTCCTGCAAGACGATGGGACGGTTGTTCGCCACGTCGGCCGCGGGACGTTTCTAACCGCGACAAATCCCCTGTCGATTGCCTCGATGGTTGCGCGGATGGAAGGCACCAGCCCGGCCGATATGATGGAGATCAGGCAATTGCTGGAACCGGCTGCCGCGGCTTTTGCCGCGACTAATGCAAGTGCGGCCGAGCTGAATGCAGTGCGCGAAGCACATAAAACCGCGTGCGAGTCGCAAGACATGCCCACATTCGAGCATTGGGACGCGGAATTCCATCACCGCGTGTTCGCATGCTGCCGCAATGATTTTTTGAAGGAAATCCACAATCTCATGCGTGCGATCCGAAACCAGTCGCCCTGGTTCGAGATGAAAAAGCGGTCATTCTCCGAAGAGCGCCGCCAAGTGTATTGCGAGGAACATCAGGCGCTTCTAGATGCATTGCTCCGTCGCGATCCCGATGGCGCCAAGACAGCGATGCTGGTTCATCTCAGAACCGTCGAGAAGAACCTTCTGGGACGTTGAAGTCGGCCAAAGTCAGCGTGCCTGGCCATTCGATTGTCTCCTCGACCCCTCAGTCTGTGTTGCGGGCCGGTTCGACAAGGCGAGCAGCGGCAGCCCTCGGGATAAGCCAGCCGGCTGTCAGTCAACATGTGAAGCAACTCGAGACCACGCTCGGCATCACCTTCAAGAGATCAGCCAACCGCATCGTCCCCTTGCAGGAAGCATGGGAGCTCCTGCGAAACGTTGAACTTGCCCTGACGTCCCTGGATCGGCTGGAAGCGTCGATCTTCGCGATGAAGAACGAGGAAAAGCAGAGGATTGCGATTGCCGCGCCTTCTGTTTTCGGTTTCGTGACCATGCCCAAGGTGGTGGCGATTATCCACGCAAAGACCGCTTCGAACGTCAGGTCAATTTCTGGAAGCTACGATCAGGTCGGCGAGCACATCCTGGCAGGGCGTGCGGACCTGGGGATTTCGAGATTGCCGCTGGACCCACGCCTGTTTGAATGGGCGCCGCTCGGGTCGGCGCGCAACGTGTGCATCTTTCATCCCGACCACCGCTTTTCGAAACAGGCCTGCATCGAGGCTCACGACCTGGCAGGCGAAACGATCGTCGATATCGATCCCCAGTTCGCCGCCCACCAGATGAACTTCAATGCGTTGCGCTTCGCCGGCGTTGAGCCGAACATACTGGTGGAATTCGATTGCAACGGTCACGAGGCCGGATACGTTTCGGCTGGCCTGGGCATTTCCATAACCAATGAAATCATTGCGCGTGAATACGAAGCGTTTAACCTCCAAGCAAAACCGGTGGAACCGTCAGCGCTCTATCATTACGTCGCGATTTGGCAGAAGGGCAGGACCTTTTCGAATACTCTGAGCGTGTCGCTCGAGGCGATCATCGCAGCCTTTTCCACCGCCCCTGCGAAAGGGTGAGATTTCTCAGAGGGCGGCTAGAGAACGACACTAGGCGGCCAAGCGCGGCGCGTGCGCCGGCGGCCGCACTGGGAACTCAAGCCGTTTCCAAACCGCCTTGGAATTGAGCGAGTTGCTTTGGAAAATGATGAGCGAGGTAGCGCACGAGTTTGTAGCTATCCATCAGCCGGTTTAGGTATCGTCGTACCGCTACAAGTTCGAGGCCCCACGAACCCATGTGCTCAGCGGAGTTTCGAAATTCCTGGCTCAACTCGGCCTGGCAGGGCCTGCGTGAAAAATGAGCTGCCCGCAGACGTGACCGGCTGAGCCACTTCCTGGCTGATGTCGGGGTGATTAACGGCTCGGAAGTGCGGCAGCGTCGCCTTTTGAAAACCATGAGCTCGAGGCAGCCATTTCATACGCTTTCTGGCCGCATCAACCAGTTCCTCTTCGCGGGTAAGGCCGTTCATAAAGAGCTTTAGGAGGTGAGAAGCCGCTTATTCGGCATCGGGCGAAGTAAGCGGCAATTTGCTCTCGTCGCACACAGTCCGGCGAATGCGGGACAACATTTCAATCTCGCACGGACCAAGGCAGTGACCAGGGTACAACATAAATTTTCCTCCATACGGCTGTGGTCAAAACTGACCACCCACCGTGTCACTGGAACCACTTACCGGACGAGCCTACGGACTGGGCCTGCCAGTGGTTCAACCTGGCGCGCATCAAGACCATCAGCACAGTCTCGTCTTTGATGCCTGTTTGAAACAGTCGGACCAACTCTGAGGCGAGTTCCCCGGCCTCACCGGAAGTGGTTAGAATCTCGTGTTCCTCACAAAGCTGCGAGAATACAATCCTCAGCGTGCCCAGTTCCTCGGGGAAAATAGGTTGCTCGCCGCCGATGGGGAAATTCATATGAACGTCCTTTGAATAATGCTGATCTTGAGTGCTGAAGAATGGCTCCAAAGCCAGCAACGGTCATTATCATTTGCGTACAAGGCGGCGCTTGGTAAAATCGGGGCCGGAAACTGCACTACTTAAGCGGCCTCTATCTCTACCGACTAAAGAATGCTGTTCGTCATGTTCTTGGCGATGGATGATCCCTTCGATGACTCTCGCCTCGGCATCGCATTCCGCCGCCCGGGCGGCCATGTGCCAAGCTGTGTCGTTCCCGAGCGGCTTGACTTTTGCCGTCCGTATCTGGAACTCAGCTCTTGCGCGCCCTGAGAAGGCAAGCAATTGCCCACGGAGAATGCGGAACAGGCTCCTTGCAGTCTCATCCAAGTGTAAGGATAACTCGTGGAAACACCCGAGCAGAGGCCCGTCACTGATTTCCCTGAAGTCCAGTGACGGGCCTACTTCGTCAGACGTCGGCTAGCGCTAAATCTTTCTCGTAGGGCTGGAACAAGCATCCGCAATTGAAGTTGGAAATGTGCTTGGTTGAGATGTCCCCTCCTCAA